>JBAXUO010000199.1:0-2676 GCA_037129625.1 Chlamydiota bacterium | reverse complement strand
AACTGTATTTTCATCTTTCGGTGGACAATCATCGTCGGCAATAGCGTAAGCTGCTATAAAAGAAAAGCTTAAAGCTAGTGAAATGATTTTGCGTATCATAAATTATTCTCCTAGAAGTCAAATCGTAGAGAAGCAATTAGACCATGGATCACCAGGTCACCTGCATTTCCATCGATATGAGTATCGTAGCTATCTTTTAATGCTCTCATCATATTTTGGTTCCAAAAGATTTGGAAAGTGTAACCTGCAGAGATATCAAAATGGTATCCCCCATTACAAAAATAGGTTCCATATCCCAGACCTAATGTGAGTTCCGCATTGGGTTGAATAAAATTTTGTTGGTTTTTGACTTTATACTCAATGCTGCTAGGTGTGGTTAGATTCATTTCTTCTAAGTTACGATTGAAGCGTTGGAAGAAAAGGCTGACAGCTCCTTTACCATAGAATCGAAATCCTGCATCTAATAACCACTTGGCTTCTGTTCCTATGCGAGGACCGATGATCCAAGAATTCGTCTTGTGTTTTGATGGAACTACAGAAACAAGTGTGTATTTTGCATTATATTTTTGATCTATCCATCCACCTCTTAATCCATAAAATGGGATAAAGATCAGGTGAGTGCCTTGATAGTATGCACGTGAAAGTTGTAAATCTAAAAGATCTAAGGCTAATCGCCATTTAGCAGAGACATGTGTGATTTCTGAAGAAGACTGAATTAACCAGTGTGGGATAAGGGTTCCATTATCGGGTTTTCCGCTCGAAACGCTCTCTGTACTATGTAATCGAGTATAATTGAAATCGAGCGTCCAGTGATCATAATCAAAATTAAAACCAAAGCCTGCATCGAAGCCGCACTTATATTCCCCTTTCGGTTGAAGAATTCTTCCGGTGGCGGTATTAGCATCTGTAGGATGAAATTGTGCAACATCCAGACCTTTTTCTTTAGCAAACCAATATAAAAAACTTCCATGAAGAAAAAAACCATATGAATCTCGAGTGTCGATTCTTCCATAGGAATTATATCCTGCCGGAAGTGAATGATCAGGCAGTGCATAACCTCTTTCAATTGGAGTTGTTTTTACAACGGATTCTTGTGTTGAATACTGTAGAGGTTCTTCTTGGTTCCAAGCAATATTTTGCTTAGTTGTACTTTTGGGTGCAGTGGAAATATTCTCATTTTCTATTTTTACATAAGGTTCTGATGACTGTAAATCGGCAAAAATAGAAGTACCTATAAAGGTACAGAACACTACTAAAGATGATTTTTTGAAAAACATCCTAAAACTCCCTTTTTTTTCTCTTTATTAGAAAGAAGGGTAACTTTGTTTGTACTTTTTTAGCAATGTAAATGCTAAAAAAATAATTGAATAAAAAAAACAAGCTGAGAAAAATTTCTCTCAGCTTGTTGAAATCAAATTGTTTTGCAAGAATCGATATTAGAAATCAAATCTAGCTGTAACAACAAGACCATGAAGGAATAAATTCGCTGCGCTTCCTGGGCTTGGAGAATTAGCATCAATCAATGTATTCATTACATTGGAAGCAACTTCTCTCATACGGTTTTGATCAAAGAATATTTGGAAGTTGTATCCAATTAAGAGATCAAAGTGCCAATTGTTATGATCAAAATAGGTTCCATAACCAAGACCTGTGAAAAATTCTAGGTTGGTTGTAAGAATATTTTGTTTCTTATCATGACTCTCGGAGTATGTTGATGCATTATTGATAACATCTTTGTAGGGAGTTTTGAATTGTTGAAAATATAGACCGGCATTCACATCGCCAATGAATCTAAATCCAGCGCCGAGTAGCCAGCTAGAACCAATACCTGCTCTTGGCCCAACCAACCATGTATTTTGTTTTACATTAACAGTTGAATGGGATCCGGAGACGAACGTTTGTTTGGAAGTATATTTTTGATTTAGCCAACCGCCTCTAAATCCAAAAGAAGGACGAACGGTTAAATAAGTTCCAAGATAAAAAGGACGTCCAAGTTTAAGATCTAAAAGATCAGCACGTAATCTCCAATGGCCACTTAAATGATTGTAGGTTGTTCCGCTAGCATGATTAGTCCAGAAACTATCCATTTCATCTGTGCCAGTATTAGCTCCAATGGCTCCATGTTGTTTTAGATGAATTCGGGTATATTCTAAATCAAGAACCCAGCTGTCATGATCTAAATTGATACCTAAATCTACTTTAAAGCCGGGTTTATATTCTTGCCCAATGTAACCTGTGGTTACTTTATGTGCGGATGTGGTTCGAGCTCCGACTTCTAAGCCTTTTTCTTTGGCAGTCCAATAAAGGAAACTTCCGGTGATAAAAATATCCAAAGCTCCGTTGACATCAATTCTACCAGGAGAGTTGTAAGCTCCCATCATTTGGTTTTCTCCAACTCCATAACCTTGTTCAAATTCCTTTGGAGTAGTTTCTTGTGCGCTGAAAACAGTAGTTGCAGCGAACATTGTTGCTGCTAATAAAGATAGTTTCTTAGAGAACAGTTGCATATTTTTTCTCCATATTTGGTCAAAATGCATGTTATACAGAAATTAAGATACTCTCAGATCTTCTTTTTTTGCAAGGACGAGATTTTTTTTTGCAAAGTCAAATGTTCTAAAAACTGGCTGAGCATATATCTTAAGAAAAAAAACAAGCCGGATGTTTTCCGGCTTGTTA
>JBAXUO010000198.1:0-2683 GCA_037129625.1 Chlamydiota bacterium | reverse complement strand
TCAAACTTCGAAGGATATCGGTTAAAAAAACAGATTCCACTCCCATGTTTAATGAAACCACTCTTTCAAGGCCGGCGCCTGTATCGATAGATTGTTTAGGGAGCGGACTCTTTTCTCCGTTTTCTTGTTTGGAAAATTGCATAAAGACAAGGTTCCAAAATTCCAAGAAACGCTCTCCGGAAAGATCTTCATAGGGGTTTTTAGCTTTGGAGAATTTTTCTCCCCGATCATAGAGTAATTCAGAGCATGGGCCGCATGGGCCGGTATCGCCCATAGCCCAGAAGTTTTCCTTTTCTCCGAATCGAACAATTCGGGAAGGGGAGATATGTTTTTCCCATAGACTGAAAGCTTCATCATCATCTTGGAAGACGGAGACCCAAATTCGCTCGGGATCGAAGCCAAAGACATGGGTGGATACGTCCCAAGCAAAACCGATAGCATCTTTTTTGAAGTAATCTCCGAAGGAAAAGTTACCGAGCATTTCGAAAAAGGTACAGTGTCTGGAGGTGTGTCCTACGTTTTCTAGATCGTTATGTTTTCCTCCTGCGCGGATGCATTTTTGCGAAGTCGCAGCTCTTTGATAATCCCTTTTACTTTTTCCTAAAAAAAGGTCCTTAAATTGGTTCATTCCCGCGTTAGTGAAGAGGATGGTGGGGTCATCGTGGGGAATGACGGGTGAGGAGGGGACAATCGTATGAGATTGTGTTTTAAAGTATTGCAAAAATTTTCTGCGTATTTCTTGAGACAACATAAAAATCCTCATAGTAAAGATATGGTATAAAGTGTAGGAAATACCTCTCGAAAAGTCAATTAGGAACTCTTTGATACAGTGATTATTAGTTTTAATTTTTATTGTTGAGAAAATCTGAATTTCTAAAATTTTTTTGAAAAAAAGAGGCGAGCTGGTGGTGTTCCCGCTCGTCTTCATAAAAAATGGACTTGGAAATGGTGGGCGTCGATAAGCCTCTTCCATAAGTTGCAAAGTTGAGTTGTTGACAAACTAATTTTTTTACGAAAGAATTTTAAGAAATGAAAGGGTTTATGAGTGGTAAGAAAAAAGTGCATTCTTTATTGGACCTGATGAAGCCTATTCACTTTGTTTTATATGATTCTCAAACGATAGAAGGGGCTGTGCAGCAACTCAGAACCTTTAATGTCGATGAGAAGATTATTTATTTCTATGTAATAGATGAAAATCAGCATTTTGTGGGTGTTGTTTCAACCAGAAATCTTCTTTTATCGCCTTCGGATGCTCATTTATCCCAAATTATGGACCCTAATGTGATTTTTCTTACAAATACCCAAAATTTAGAAAATGCTTTGGAGATTTTTACGAAATCAAATTTACTGGCTATTCCCGTGGTAGATGAAAATAGGAAGCTGCTTGGAATTGTGGATATAGAGATGTATGTCGAAGAGTCTTTTGATGTGGCTCACAAGAGGCATAGGCAAGAAATTTTTCAAATCATGGGCGTTACTTTTGAGGATGAAAAAAGGTTTTCTCTTTGGCTTGACTATAGAAAAAGGATGCCCTGGATTTTTTGTAATGTACTATCTGGATTGATTTGTGCGTGGATTGCTTTTTTTAATGAAAAAGTGTTGTCTCAGATTTTTATTTTAGCCATGTTTATCCCCTTGGTATTGACCCTTAGTGAATCGATTGCGATGCAATCAATGGCACAGAGTTTACAGTACTTACGAAAAGAACACATTCCATGGGGGCGTCTTCATAAAGAAATGAAAACGATATTTTTGATGGCTCTTAGCTCCGGTTTTTTTGTTTTTTTTATAGCATCGTTTTGGAAAAATGGTTTTTACCCCGCATGTGCTATCGGAATGGGAATATTTTTATCGATTTTGCTTTCTTCTTTCTTTGGAGGTCTTTTTCCTATACTTCTTCATAAATTACGATTAGATCCAAAAGTGGCATCTGGCCCTATTATCTTGATGGGAGCTGATATTTTTACCACATCTTTGTATTTTGGGTTGGCTTCTTGGTGGCTTTTATGAAATATCCTATCATCGATCTTCACTGTGATTTGTTAGAGTATTTGGAAATAGATCCTTCAAGAACTGTTTTTGATGAGGATTCGGCATGCTCTTTCGATCAGCTTCGTTTGGGCTTGGTCCAAATCCAGGTAATGGCAATTTTTTCTCCAACGATCAATGGGTCAACCAAGAAGGGAGAAAAACAAGTCGAGATTTTTCAGGGTATCACAAAAGAAGCCTTTGAGCCTCTTGGCAAAGTAAGAAAGGAAGTTAAAAAGACTTCTGTCATCGCTTCTATTGAAAATGGGTCTGTTTTTTGTGAAGAGAAGGAAACTTGGGAAACGGGAAAAGAGAGACTGGATCGATTTTTTAGCAAAGTCGGAAAGCTTTTTTCGATCAGTTTGACTTGGAATACGGAAAATCGATTCGGAGGGGGAACTTATTGCGATGTGGGTTTGAAAGAGGATGGAAAAAAGCTTTTAGATTGGATGGCAAAAAAAAATGTGGCTGTTGATGTCAGTCATGCCTGCGATCGTTTAATAGAAGAGATTTTTTCTTATGTAGAAGAAAAAAAGTATCGAATCCCGGTGATAGCGACTCATTCGAATTTTCGCTCTGTTTGGGATCAGCCAAGGAACTTACCCGATCGATAGGCTATAAAGAATTTTGAGAAAAAGGGATTAATAGGGATTAA
>JBAXUO010000197.1:0-2685 GCA_037129625.1 Chlamydiota bacterium | reverse complement strand
AATTCGATGAGCTTTCCGAATTAACTACTATCAGAGCACGTTTGACCCCGTATTGCGCAAGAAGTCGAAAAGCATCACGCGATAATGACACCCGGGGATCATTTTCAGAAGGGTGTTTGACTTCATAGATATTCAATTCAAGCGAAGGCACTTCGCCAATCTTAACCGCTTTGTTAATAAATTGAGGCTTAAATCCAAGCGACACATCCTCACTATGATCAGTAAAATCTTCGGGTAACAAATAATTCCTGAAAAAGTTAATATAATCGCTCCGTTTATACGTCGCTCTAAAATCCATTATTAAATAAGCTCCTCAGACAATATGAGAGATTCTTTGCCTTCGTCAATCTGCTTTTCACGCTCAATGATATTAACAAGATACCCGTGAGGCACTTCTTTCTGTAATTCCTTTTCGGTTTTAAATTTCTTTGTTTTAGTTTTAGTAGCCATAAGTTTCTCCTTTGATATCTTTTTGCATTATGATAACAGATATCTGATACCATTTTCCCAACAAGAGAAAGATCGTTTGGTATCAAACCATCTTCAATTTCTTTTCCTAATATGTTGCATAGAATTCTTCTAAAATATTCAAGGTGATTTCGTATTGACCTCTCCAAAGGACATACCAAAGGATAAGAGCAGAAATGACCATAGTAATTTGAATAGGCGCTATATGAAAAGCTGTGATGGTAAGTCCCCAAACCAGGGTATCCAAAGCGGGCCAGTAGAAGGCGTCGACCCATCGGTCTACGGTACGGTTAAAGCTAAAAATGTAGCGGAGCATAAGGCCCCAGATTCTTTGCCATTGCATGGGTTAACCTTTGGTGCTGACGGAGAGAAAAAAGTCTTCTAAAGAGGGATGGATTACCTCAATTTCGCTATATTCCACATCATTTTTTCCGACTTCGGATAAGAATTTAGAAATGTTAGATTCCGGAAGATGAATTACGAGTATATTTTTTCTTTTTTCTGCGAAGTAGTTATGTTTTTGTATAAGAGCGTGAAGTTCTTTTTCACCAGAAAGGACGAGTAAGTGAATTTCGCTATCTTTTCGTTGTTTGGCTAAGTTTTGTGGGGTGTCGATCGTGAGGATTTTTCCTTGGTGTAGGAAGATGATCCGATCGCACATTTCCTCCATTTCAGCCATATTGTGGGAGGTGATGAGGATAGAGAGATTTCTTTTCTTTTTTTCTTCTAGGATAAAGGAGCGGATTTTGGTGGCGATATCGGGGTCTAGGCTGGAAGTCGGCTCATCGAGCAGTAGTAGTTCGGGGTCATTTAAAAAGGCCTTGATGAGCAAGATGCGTGTATTTTCTCCGGAGGAAAGGTCGAGAGTTCTTTTGGGGAAGAGGTGGGAGGCTTGCAAAGTATTACCCAGTTCGAGGACTTTTTTTTCGTAATTTTTAACGTTATAAAGCCAACGATAGACCTGTAAATTTTCTTCAACGGATAACCTGGGGGGTAATTTTCCATATCCGGAGCAGTGGTTGATTCTTTGTAGGATTTTTTCTCTATTTTTTTCTAAAGAGAGGCCGAAGTAAGAGATGTTTCCGGAAGTTGGAGACATGAGGCCGAGGAGCATTTGGATGGTGGTTGTTTTACCCGCGCCGTTTGGGCCTAAAAGTCCGACGATTTCTCCTTGTTGTAGGGAAAAGGAGACATCTTGGACAGCTGTGAACTGGCCGAAGGATTTGTATAGGTGTTGAACTTCTAGTATGGTCTTTCTTGTCATAGGGGGAATTTTACTAAGATGTGGAGTTTTTCTCCAGTTGGTTTTTAATTAATTGAATGTAAACATGTTGTGCGTTGAGTTTTTCAATAAACCATTTATGTATTTAATTATAATAGTTTTTATAACGTTATATTTTCGGGTTGTTGAGATTAAGTATAAAAATCCATTTATGAATATCTATTTCTGAAATAACAAAAATTTCTGATCGTCCAAGAGTTGAGGGCTTTTAAAGTTTCTTACTAGTTTTCTATAAAGGCCAACATTTTTTCATAGACATCTGTAGGATGTGTTTCTGTAACGTGTTTATTATAAACTGTCTAGGGTATGGTTGCGTTGATTAAAGTAATTTGTCGGTTTGTTTATGTGTTGTATTAATAAAAGCTATAATTAGTTAATTAACGTAAAATAGTAGTTATGATATAATAAAATTAGAATTAAATGGCGGTAATAATGTCCTCAGTTAATAGAAAGATAGAAGGTAACACGCCTAACGTTCCTCAAGTCACGGGAAGTTTAAGCAAGAAACCCATGTCGCCTGAAAAAGTTGCTAAAATGACGTTTCAAGTGTTTCTGGCTCAGATTCCACTGATAAAGTGGATAGCTGCCCAAAGAAATAAACCCAAAGAACTTCCTGTGCCCCCTCTTTACGAAAGAGGTTTGGAACAACCTCTATTACCGTCCCCATCTCCAGAGCCGCAGCAAGCTATGCCAGCAAAATTAGCCTCTGCTGTGATTATAGCTCCAGCAACCACAACTCCCACGCCAAACATTACAGGCCCTCTACGAGTCCCTAAATCTACACGTCATTTTACTTTTAAAAAGATAGATCTTAAAGTTTCTAAAATGTTTCTTGAAATAAGAGGAGAAGATAGGTTCGCTGCGGGTGGTAACAGTAGTATTTTTACAGTTTGGCCTATATCTGAGGAGGATAGAAACGTGCTTTTGTCTATTCT
>JBAXUO010000196.1:0-2707 GCA_037129625.1 Chlamydiota bacterium | reverse complement strand
TTTTTGCCGACCACCACAGCCATTCGGGAAGCTTTGATCAATGCTCTCGTGCATGCGGATTATTCTATTGGAGGCTCAGACATTCAAATCGCTATATTTAACGATCGATTGGAAATTCAAAACCCCGGCATGTTTCCTTTTGGATTTACATTCGAAGATTTCAAAGCAGGAATCAGTAGAATTAGAAATAAAGTAATCGCACGGGTATTTTATGAACTACGTCTAATGGAACAATGGGGAAGCGGATATAAAAGAATTATTGAAGCTTGCAAACTCGCAAATTATCCCGAGCCAAAATTTGAAGAATTGGGAACCACAATCCGAGTCACTTTTTACCCTCATTCAAAAACAGCCCTATATTCAAAAAAACCAAAAGCTCCATCAAAAAACTTAATGAGTAGAGAAAAAATAATTTTAAGTTTTTTTAAGAACGATCAACCATTAGCCTTCCATCAAATATTCGAAAAAATGGTACCACAAATTTCAGAACGAGCCTTGCGATATGATCTAATAAAATTAAAAAAACAAGGATTTCTAATTTCCAAAGGCAAAGGAAGAGCTCTTGTTTGGGAAAAAGGTTAATTTTGCACATAAGAAAACGGAAAGAGAGGGATTCGAACCCTCGATACCCGTTAGAGTATGCGTCCTTAGCAGGGACGTGCTTTCGGCCACTCAGCCATCTTTCCAAGATCGCGAATATTATATCCCGTTTTCCTTTTCTGGCAAAGGAGAAATACCTCTACTCCATATGATACGTCTGCGAGAATTTTTGACCGTTTAATGCATTCCAATAAGTCATCATCTCCGAACCATCCGGATTTTGAACCGCAATTCGATGAACGGGTAAAAACACTTCCGTTGTCTTGCGAATCGTAAAATCAAGCCCAAACGCCGATTTTGCAATCGAAATCACTTGAGCTGCCCGATACCGACGAGCCAGTCGATTCGTCACCTTAGAGGCCTTGGAAACAAACCACTGACCTATCTTCGTCTCAGGGATCATCAGTAACTTAGGATTTTGCAAATGAAGCCGATATTCATTTCCCGATTGTACAATTAAATTTTTCTTCCGGCTCTTCTCCAACCAAATTTGTAGAACATCAGGCTCTACCCGTAACTTTTTAGCTAAATCCTCAATATCCATCGATCCATGCTTCGCAAGGGCATTAATCACTTTGAAATCTTCCCTGTCTGCCCTAGCTTCTAAACAATCAAAAAAACCATGGCTCTTTTCCCAACTTTTCGTATCTAAAACCATCTCCCCATCCATCAAGCTCCATAGAATCACACCTTCAGCGGTTTTATCTTTAGTGCGATTATATTTAACTTCCATCAAAAGATAGGGATGAAACTCCAAATCCGCTTCTAAAAACGAATGATTCTTATCTGCCAGCAGCTCTTTTTTATGATCCTTCATAATAGCTTCTGCCGTATAACGAAGCTCTAAAGTACTAATTTTAGAAAAAAATATCGTATCTTTAGCCCAGGCATAAACCTCCGGATAATTTTTCCATACAAAAAACCCCATAAAGGCAGCTACGATCGTAAAGATCATAATAGGTACCGCACGCATACAAAAACCTCCCCTTGCTTTTCTTAACGATTATAAGAAAAAGATATTATTCTTTCATCGAGAGAAGAAATTCAGCATTCGTATTTGTCTTTTTCATTCGAGAAAGAAGGAGGTTCATAGCATCTAACGGGGTTAAATCCGCCAAAGCTTGACGCAGTAAATAAATTTTCTCCAGCTCTTCCGGATGATATAACAACTCCTCTTTTCTGGTTCCACTCTTAATGAGATCAATAGCCGGAAATATCCTTCGGTCTGCTAATCTTCGATCTAATACAAGCTCCATATTACCTGTGCCTTTGAACTCTTCAAAGATCACTTCATCCATACGAGAGCCGGTATCAATAAGCGCAGTCGCAATAATCGTTAACGATCCGCCATGTTCCATCTTTCGAGCCGCACCAAAAAATCGCTTCGGTTTATGTAACGCATTCGCATCCACACCCCCGGTTAAAATTTTTCCGGAATGCGGTTGAACTGTATTATAAGCACGAGCCAAACGGGTCAAAGAATCCAAAAGGATCACAACATCTTGCCCACATTCAACCAAACGTCTTGCTTTCTCAATTACCATTTCTGCGATTTGAACGTGTCTTTCAGGGGGCTCATCAAAGGTTGAAGAAATGACCTCTCCTTTCACAGAGCGAATCATATCGGTAACTTCTTCAGGTCTTTCATCAATCAGAAGAACAATCAAAAAAACTTCGGGATTATTCTGTTCTATCGAATTGGCGATATTTTGTAAAAGAACTGTCTTTCCTGACTTTGGAGGAGAAACAATAAGAGCTCTTTGTCCCTTTCCAATAGGAGCTGCTAGATCAAGAATTCGGGTCGAAACTTTTTCCTTCCCTTTCTCCATAATAAGACGCTCAAAAGGATATAAAGGAGTTAAGTTTTCAAACAGAACTCGATCTAGAATTTCTTCGGGGTTCTTTTTATTGATTTTTTCCACTTTGAAAAGGGCAAAATACTTTTCCTTCTCCTTAGGCGAACGAATCGTTCCATATAATGTATCTCCTTTACGCAGTTCAAATCTTCGAATTTGAGCAGGAGAAATATAGATGTCCTCTGCCGAAGGAAGGTAGTTATAGTAGGGAGATCGAAGGAATCCAAACCCATCGGGCAAAACTTCTAACA
>JBAXUO010000195.1:0-2760 GCA_037129625.1 Chlamydiota bacterium | reverse complement strand
AACAATTTCTAAAAGATAAAAACCTGCTTCTATTTATCAATCGCATTCAAGACAGATTTCCGACTCCAAATATTAGACAATTGGTAGAAGAAAATGATTCACTACACAACCAAGCTGAAGCCGTCCGTACTTGGTTACGAGCAAACCTGCCAACAGTTCAAGCCATAACTAGTCTATATCTTTCAAATGCTGGTTTAACACAAATTCCGGCTGAGATATCTCTTTTTACTAATTTGACACATTTGTCTTTATCCCAAAATGCAATTAAACACATTCCAACTAACATTTTCCAAAGACTCATTCAGCTTCAATGGATAGACCTCTGCTACAACCAGATTCAAGTGCTTCCACCCACCCTTTTCCAAGGGCTTATTCAGCTTCGAATGCTATGCCTCCACTACAACCAGATTCAAGTGGTTCCACCCCCTCTTTTCCAAGGACTCATTCAGCTTCAAGCGCTATACCTCTACAACAACCAGATACAACACATCGATCCTACAACCTTCCAAGGACTCATTCAGCTTCGAACGCTATTTTTCAACAACAACCCCATTGAAGGGATTAACCTTCTCTTGCCCATTTTAAGACAAACAGTTGGTATAGTGAACGGGTAAGAACAGTGTAAGCCATTAGCGCCCTATCTTGAGCGATTATTATCCCTACACCTGTTTTTATAAATTTATTTATTTTTTAAAATATCCAATTTAGAAACTTTAAAGGCCCAAACGATGGGCTAAGAAGAGGTCTTGGCATTTGGTAATGAATAGGGACAGTGATTTTATGCCACAGGCCCTGAATGACAATTTTTTCAATATTATTATTAGCAATTTCCCATCGGATGCCCCAATGAGGTTTTACTACACAATGTGAAAAAAGTTTCATGGTGACTCCACTTGCCTTTCTATCAGAGTCCACATAGATCAATTCTTTTTCCATACCCACTCGTATCGAGTGATTCGATTGAACGGTAAAGATAAACTTTTGATTTTTTCCACTCATAGTTAAAATGTTATCAACAATCACTCCATCTGGAGATAGAGAGTGCTCCATCACATGGCTGATGAGGGGAGACAGAAATCTAGACTTACAATTTTGATCGATGAGTAGATAGCCAATTCCCATTTTTATAGATGCATTTTGTTTTTTTCTTTCAGGGTTCAATTGTAGAGTTTCAAATATTTTAGATAAAATTTCAGGTACAATAGCACTTTCTGTTAAGGCGAGATTTCTTTTTCTAATCGCCTTAGAAGAGCTCACAAGATGGTTACGGGGGTCTACGACTTCAAGATCCCCTGTTCGAATGAGATCTACATTCATACCTTCCGTAACTCTTGGGAGGACCTCACAAAGAGCCGGAAATTGTTTTTCATTCAACGGGCTTATTGTAAAAGCTCTATTACGTGGATCCCTTGTAGAATTATCTACAAATGCAGCCTCATATGCTGATGTAAGACTAGACACCTGGATTTTATTGGCTTCTTTTCTGATTTTTTTTATGTCTTCAGCTTCGATTACAGCTTTGATCCATTTTCTTATAAAAAGATCTTTAGGTTTTTTAGAAAAGGTTTCGATGATTTGATCCAAAGCTCTTTGTATACAAGCCTGTTTTGATTCTTTAGGATTTTGGGTTTGTACTTCCAAAAATTTGCTAAAAAAAAGATTAGATATTTTTTCAAAAATGTCAGGCTCTGAATATTTTTTTATATTTTTTTGGATTAGGTTTTTACAAGCGACGACTTTCCAAAAGATGGGGGAAAAGAACCATGAGAAGAAATTTTTTAAAGTAAATTGAATTTTATATTGTGTAAGAGTCATTTGGAAAGGTGTCTTTTGGACGGAAGGGTCGCAGCGTAAGGAATAGAAGTTATGCAAATATTTTTTTTGCATATCTGATAGATGAGTCCTTCGAAAAAAAGCTGGCATGAGATTCCTTTTATTACAAACCTTAATATATCATAACCGATTTGCAATTAATTTAACACCACAACAAACTAATACTTATAAATAAACTTTTATAAATATAAAGTTAAAAACAATAATATAATTTGTGAAAGAAAATTAGAAGTTGTTAAGTAGCTAAAGGAGGCTGGAATACCGGACTCGTAATAGCCCCAACTACCTTTTCATTAATGAGAATGGTCTCTTCATAGAAAGCGCCCTTAATGACCAACCGATCTAAGCAAGGATCAGCAATTTCCGATTGACGTTTTTTTGTATCTACCAGATTACAATGACCAAAAATTGTAATAGTGAGTCCGGTAGGAGACCTAACACCGCTTTCTGAGACACTGAGATATCGGCCTTCGCCTTCAAAATCGATTCTCACCTCTTTACCAGGTTGTTTAGTATAGGAATATGTTATGGGAGGGCCTCCTCCATCCGGATAGAAGTCAATAATGGGAGCAAGAAAAGAGCCATTCTTAGATATGGCGCTATCATAAATACGGTTCTGGACCCGAGTAAGAAACATCAGTTTAAAAGATTGAGCAATAAGCACACTAGCTAGCCCCAATTTTACAGATGGCTTTTGAGTTTTATCTTTTGGATTAAGATTTAATCGGGTAAATATTGCATCTAAAAAAGGAACTATCGTTTCTACAGGCCCTCCAGCAGTAGATTCAGTAGATATTGTATAGTAAGGTGTCGTGCTCTTGTCTATAAATGCAATAGAGCCAGATCTCTTTACATCGTTATTCACTCCAGCTGTTACACAAGGAAGAATAGCATTTAAATTAGGATCAATCAATTGAGCTATATTAT
>JBAXUO010000194.1:0-2778 GCA_037129625.1 Chlamydiota bacterium | reverse complement strand
CTGGCTTACATCTTCCACCTCATATGGCTGTCCCAGCACTGCTTCCAACTTTGCAACTGTTGTTCCCACAGGGACCTTCTCAAACTCTTGCATACTTGTAACAGATCCTTTCATACATCCAAGGCTTAAAAAAAAACTTATTAAACAAATTATATACTTCATTCTTCTCCTTGTTTTTTTTCAAATAACTCAGGGTTCGAGGGTTTCCAAATTTTCCCATCGATCTGCGTTCGAAATTGATCACTTGTAACATATTCTGCATGGACAAGATAACTACCATCTCCCTGCAGGGTATATGTTTCAAAACCCTCAAAATTTAAATCATTATTCCGAAACTCCCAAGCTATCATTTTCTCATCATAAATTCCTGTTCCTAAAACCTTTCCGATATTAACGTTCTCCATTTCCAGCGAAAAAGATTTAGGTGTAAAGTCAAAGAAAACCAACTCATTTCTCATATTCTCAGAGACCCCAACAATTTGGAGCTCTTGAACCGAAGTAATCTTTCCTTCCTCTACTTCAGAAACTTTCCAACGTGTGAGAAATTGTAAATTTTCTTCCACCATATTCAGGGTAATCGTACCCTCCCCAGCCCAAGAACTAGGCTGCACAATAAATGTATGTTGAAACATCAAAACATAAACCTTCTTGTATATATACTTTGTAATATTCCCAAAGATGCCATGGTTGTTACCACTGAATTACCTCCATAGCTCATTAAAAGCAGAGGCACCCCAGTAATGGGCAAAAAACCACACATCATGGCTATATTTACAATAATATGCATGGCAAGATAAACAGCAATCCCAGAAGATAAAAATTTTCCAAAAGAATCCTTTGCCACTGCTACTACTTGAAAGCTACAATAGATTAACGAGTAGAAAAGAAATAAGAGAAAAAGAACCCCTATAAACCCAAATTCCTCCCCATAAGCTGCAAAAACAGAGTCCGTATGAGCGGCGGGCAACCATTTTCTTCCGGCAAAACTACTTTTATGCCAACCCTCCCCTTTAGCCCCTCCCAATGCTATAGATATCTGCGCCGCTTTCTGATGATAGGTGTCTGGATTCAATCTCTCATATTGGTATTCTTTTAAAAAACAGGTAACCATAGGTTTCATTTTTTCATGTGATAAAAACCCTAAAAACATCAAGCTGACAAAAAATAGAGCGATAATGCCTAGAATCGACATCAATCGAAGAGTAATTTTATTCACACCTGCAAAATAGCACATCGTAAACATGATGGGATACAAAACCAAAGCAGTTCCTAAATCCGGCTGTTTTAAAATCAAAAAAAAAGGGATTCCTACCAAGAATAAGACCTGTATTGAAGTCGTCTTATCCCCTACCCACTTCCCTTTTTTTTCTAATAACCATCCGAGCGTCAAAACCAAAACGATTTTTGTATATTCTGAAGGTTGAATATTCATATTAAGAAAAGGGATTCGATACCAACGATGGACACTTTGAATCGGTTTTGTTAAATAAACCCCAATTAATAACAGGATCATAATAATGTAAAAAATGGAAGCCCATGAAAAAAAATTGTGATAATCGAAACCCGCCAAAAAGAAAAAAACCAATAACCCAATACCAAACCATTGGAGTTGGGATCGAACCAAAGGAGTGAAAAAAGTAAACGTTTCACTCTCTTGTGTCATTGAAGAAATCACGAGCAAACTCACGGCCATCAATAAAAAAATAATAATGGTAATGCGAAAATCCATTCGATATAAAGATTTTCCGCTCCACATATACACCTCTTTTCAATACAATTGTACTCAGGACAATTCTTATATGAAAATAGAAACCCGTTTTTTTTCGAAATTAGATTCTACAAATCTTTTCGCTCAAAGGGAATATTCTCATTTCAACCCACTATATTTTACCACAATTGTGGCAGACACACAAGATAATGGGATCGGACGTTTTCAAAGAAAATGGATCTCCCCTCCAAAAAAAAATATATACGCCACTTTTGTTTTTCGACTTCCGCGTCATTTATCACAACTTTCTCGTATTACACAGCTACTAGCTCTAACCCTCGTTTTACTTCTAGAAAAAAAAGGGCTTTATCCCAAAATAAAATGGCCTAATGATCTTCTCCTTTCTCAAAAAAAATTCTGTGGCATTCTATGTCAAACGCAAATCGAAGAAGATTTTCAGATTTTCTTTCTGGGCTTTGGGATCAATGTAAACATGACCCATTTTGAAACTATCGACCAACCCGCCACCTCTTTACAAAAAGAAACCAACCGACGCTGGAACAGAAAAGCCCTTCTTCATTCGCTTCAAAAGGACTTTATAAGAAATCTAAAGATCTTTCAACAAGAAGGCTTTTCCCCCTTTCTTGCCGATTTTGACAGACGTCTTCTATTCAAAGGGGAAAAGATCTCCTATTTTGATGGTAAAACAAAATGGAGCGGCCTTTTCCATGGAATTTCCCCAGAAGGAGAACTTATATTACATCTCCCATCGAATGAATATAAGGTTTTTTCAGCGGGTGAGATTTTGTAATTTTTCGATTAATCAACCAGTTTAAAAACAATCAGTTAATTATTTCCCTTTTAGCGGGAAGAAAAACCCAAGTTTAGTCACCTTTCCAATGGCTTGCCATCCTCTTTTACGCCCAATATGCAAAAAATTAGGCATTTTTTTCTCTAAAAGAACCGGTTCTAAAAGAACCCGTTCTTTCATCTTCTGGAAAGAAATAATCCGCACGTGAACTACCGGCCCCTAAAGGGGCACGGCTTCCAAAATTAGATTACATTAAGCA
>JBAXUO010000193.1:0-2788 GCA_037129625.1 Chlamydiota bacterium | reverse complement strand
AAAGGGGAGGAGGTTTTTACTATTTCTTCCGGGGGACTTTCGTGTGTGGTAAGCAAATCGCCTATCAAAAAGTGGGAACTTAGCCGGAAAAATTTGATTTCTCATGAAAAAGTTAACGAAGAGCTTTTGAAAAATAATGTTGTCTTGCCCATTAAATTTTGCACCATTAGTGAATCTAGAGAAGCGATTGTGGAAAAATTTTTAAAAAGAAAAAAAGATACATTGCTCAAGAAAATAAATTATTTGGCTGATAAGCATGAATATGGACTAAAAGCATTTTGGTCTAATAAGGGACATGTTTTAGATGAAATATTGAACGAAAATCCGGCATTAAAAAAACAACGTGATCGATTAGCGACTCTTCCATTTCAAAAAGCAAGAAACGAAATAGTAACTTTTGGTGAAAAATTAAAAATTGCTTTTCAACAAAAAAGAGAATTATTAGGAAAGAAAATAATGAGTAAATTACAACTACTTTCCGTAGAGGTTAAAACAAACAATTTATTAGCGGATCTGATGGTTCTAAACGGTGTTTTTTTGGTAGCTAAAGAGAAGCAAACAGATTTTGATCTTATGGTTAATGAATTGGCTAAGGAGCATGCGGAAGCTATGTTCAAATATGTGGGCCCGACACCCCCGGCTAATTTTGTTGAAATAGTAGTGCAGTGGTAAGTCTGAAACTGCATTAGAAACGAGGAAGTTAGCTTATGGGTTTTTTATGGACGATATTGAGTGCTCCGGTTTTAGGGGGGCCAATGTTTGTTAAATTTATAGCTGAGAAGATAGATGAGGTGGTCGAGCTGGAATTTGTAAAAACTGAGGATAAGCTGAAGGGAGAATTACTCGAATGGCAAATGAAATTGGAAATAGGCGAGATCTCTGAGGAAGAGTATGACAAAAAAGAAACAGAGATTTTAAAAGAAATTCAGGAGGTAAAATCATGATAAAGAAGGAAAAAAATATTATGGTTACGGTTATAGAACTCAAAAAAAAGGTTATAGCTTTTTGGTCAAAAGAAATGCAAAAAGATGTTGAGCAAATCAAATTTATCAAGATAGAGCCAACAACTGATGGATGGTCGGCGCGGGTTCAGATAACGGAGGAAAATGAGTATTTTAAAAAATTAGGGCGTCCTCCCGTTTTTGATCGTAATATCTATGAGACAACGCTCAATAGCGCCGGAGAGATAATTGGTTTTTGTCTTGAAGAGGAAAGAGAAAAAGATAAAGGGAGTGAAGAAGGTTAAAGCCTCGACATGAGGCTAACAGAAAAGAGCTTGAGAGCCGGTTAGCCTCAGAGGGGATTTCTTACCGGATTGAGGTCTGGGGTATTTTTTTATAGAACTATAAGGCTATGCATCAGAGAAGCTAAAGGCTTCATTGGTAAAGAATAGAGATGAAGGAAAGTGTAATAGATCAAAAAGATCTTCGACTAATTTTTGTTGGAGGTAAGGGAGGTGTTGGTAAAACAACCACTTCGGTTGCTATTGCTTTTTTGCTAGCTGAAAAATCTCCTAATGATTCTATTATGCTGATTTCGACAGATCCTGCACATTCTCTTGGGGATTCTTTGGAGATGAAATTACAGGATGAAGAGGTAACTCTTAAAGAATTTCCAAATCTTACACTTAGAGAGCTAAATACTGCTAAGTTGGCAAATGCCTTTTATGAAAGACATAGAGGGGAGCTAAGACTTTTAGCTGAAAGAGGTACTTATTTTGATGCTCGTGATGTAGAGAATTTTTTAGATTTGTCAATTCCCGGTGCGGATGAAGTTATGGCAATTTTAGAGATTGTTTACCTTTTGGAAAATAAAGATGTAAAACATCTTATTGTCGACACTGCGCCAACCGGCCATACTCTTTCTTTGTTAAATCTTCCCCATGTTTTGGATGCATGGCTTAATATTTTTGATCTTATGCAAGAAAAACATCATATTTTACAAACGCATTTTGCCGGAAAACAAATTGGCGACTCCGTTGATATTTTTTTAAAAAAAATGCATGAAGACATAAAAAAAGCCAGACTGTGGTTTCATAATGCCACTAAGACTGCTTTTGTCGTTGTAATGCTCCCTGAAAATTTAAGTTTTACAGAAACAAAACGTTTGATCTTCTCTTTAAGAGAAAAAAAAATTTCTGTTCATAACATTGTAGTAAATGGGATTGCTTCAGAAGGAGAATGTCCTATTTGTTTACAAATGCAAAAAAACCAAAAAGAAATTTTAGCGAAAATTATTGATTATTTTTTGGATTTCAACATTATTCAGATTCCATTGGCATCAAAACCGATACAAGGAATTCAACCTCTTAAATGGTTTTCCAACCGTTTTGTTGGAAAAAAAGAAGAAGTCTCTATTGGGAAAAAGAATTCACGATCCATAAAAAATGCTTCTTTTAAAAAATCGCCTATAAAAATAGATAAGTTAATGCATGGAAATCCTAACCTTTTGATTGTAGGTGGTAAGGGGGGTGTCGGCAAAACAACTGTTGCTGCAAGTACAGCTATTTGTTTAGCTGAAAAGCTGCCATCTAAAAAGTTTTTACTTTTTTCGATTGATCCTGCACATTCACTATCAGATTGTTTAAATCTTACAATAGGCAATCAAGAAGCTAAAGTATTGAAAAATTTATATGCCCTAGAGCTTGATGCTGCCTCTGTATTGAAGACATTCAAACAAGAGTACACAAAGGATTTGAATGATTTATTTGGAGGCTTTTCTCAAGAAAAGGCTTCATCCGGCATGGATAATCATGATCGCAAAGTTTTCTGTGAGTTAATGGAGTTAT
>JBAXUO010000192.1:0-2841 GCA_037129625.1 Chlamydiota bacterium | reverse complement strand
TGGATCACGACGGGAGGACAGGCCGACGATGTATTTCCCGATACCGGGGCCAAATGGTGCAGAGGTCTACCCCATTCGGAATGATGGGGCCGAGGGGCGATGGCGCTGGGGCAAGAAGAAAATGACCGCCATTGTTGAGCGGGGCGACGTCGAATTCGTTCAAAGATCGGATGGGTCCTATATTGCCTATGAGAAGGTCCGTTCGCAGGATCAGCGGTTAAAACCGTACCGGACATTTTTGCCGAATGTGGGAACGACGGCCGACGGATCAAAGACGGTCAAGGAATTGTTTGATGGGAAAAAAGTCTTCGATTTTCCCAAACCGGTGGATCTCGTTAAACAGATCATCACGATGGGTGCAAACAGCGACGACGAGCTCATCCTCGATTTCTTCGGGGGAGCCTGCAGCACCGCCCACGCCGTCCTCGACCTGAATCGGGAGGACGGTGGCAACCGTCGTTTTATCATGATCCAGCTTCCCGAAAAAACGGATGAAAACAGCGAAGCCTTCAAGGCGGGCTACAGGACCATCGCCGACATCGGCAAGGAACGCATCCGCCGGGTGATCGCGAAAATGAAGAAAGAAAGCCAACAAAATCCAACATAAAAAAGCCACAAGAAGACGCGAAAATGTTTCCCTTCGAAACATTTTATGCATCCACTTGACCCAAAAGCTCTCTTCCATATCGATCCTTATTAAATTCAATATAACAGATTTCTTTTATTTTCAAAACTGAGATTTTCTTGGATTAGAAAAGTTTATATAATTTCCCTTTATACCCTCGTAAAAACAAAATATTTTGTTTTTTCTTATAAACTCAATTCAAGCCTTTCCGCATTTTTTTATATGGATTTTTTTTCACACTCATGAAACACTAAAGAGATCATTAATCTCACTAATAAGGTGCCCATGCAGTATTCAGATCGTATTTATGGTTCTTTCGACATTACATCCCCGGTTCTCATCGAGCTCATCGAATCCCCATCGATGCAAAGGCTTAAAAAAATTGACCAATCGGGCTATTCTGCGCCTTTCTATCCTAACACTTTTCATAGTCGATTCGAACATTCCATGGGAGTCCTCTATCTGTTACAAAGATATAACGCACCTCTAGAAGAACAAATTGCAGGACTTCTTCATGACGTATCTCATTCAGCCTTTTCCCATACCATCGATTTTTTAATAGGCTCTGAAGAAAAACAAAATTACCAAGATGATATTTTTAAAGAATTTATCCATCGGACGGAAATTCCTGCCATTTTACAAAAGCACCAAATCCCCATCGATTACATTCTCCATGAAAAAAACTTCCCTCTACAAGAAACGCCGCTTCCTTCTCTATGTGCTGACCGGATTGACTATTCCCTACGAAGCGCCATCATGTTTCGAGAAATCACACTTACCGATATCGAACTTATCTTAAATAAGTTACAAGTCCACGACCAAAAATGGGTCTTTGCCAACAAAGAAATTGCATTTTTCTATGCTTATCTTTTCTCTTTTCTCAATAACACTTACTACTCTTCCCTTACCTCTGCTATCATGTTCCAAACCACAAAAGATTTTTTACATTATTCCCTAGAAAAAAAGTATATCGTTTTTCAAGATCTCTACACATCTGATGAAGAGGTATTAAATACCATTCTTCCCCATTGAGGAAAAGACACCCAACTTCAACTTTTCTACGAACGACTGAATAACAAAATTCCTATTGTGAACAATCCCGATCAATACGATGTAAAAATCACTTGTAAATCAAGGGTTGTTGATCCATTATGTCTTCATCAGGGAAAAGTCTATTTTTTATCTGATCTATATCCGGAATGGAATGGAGTTGTAAAAATAGAAAAACAACCTAAAACCTACTTTTTGCAATTTGCAAAATAAACCACTCTTCCAATAATTTTATGAAAAAATATCAAGTTCTTGCTCGTAGATATCGTCCCCAAACCTTCCGAGATGTTGTGGGACAAGAGGCTATCATCACCACATTAAAAAATGCAATTCGCCTCCAAAAAGTCTCCCATGCCTATCTCTTTTCGGGATCTCGAGGCATTGGAAAAACAACTCTCGTTAGAATCTTTGCAAAAGCATTAAACTGCAAAAATCTAACGAAAGATCAAGAACCCTGTAACGAATGTTCCTCCTGTCAAGAAATTTCCTCCTCTCGTTCCCTTGATGTCATTGAAATCGATGGAGCCTCTAACCGAGGAATCGATGATATCCGTCAAATCAATGAAACCATTTGCTACGCAGCCTCTTCAGGAAACTACAAAATTTACATCATCGACGAAGTCCACATGCTCACTAAGGAAGCATTTAATGCTCTTTTGAAAACACTAGAAGAGCCACCTCCCATGAGCAAATTTTTCTTTGCCACAACAGAACCTCACAAAGTACTCCCTACTATTATCAGCCGATGTCAACGATTTGATCTGGCGAGGATTCCTCAAGAAAAAATCATGCAGAAATTAGATTTTATAGTTCAAGATCTCCAAAGAGAAGTCCAAAGCGAAGCTCTACATCTGATTGCTCGTTTATCCGAAGGCAGTCTTCGCGATGCCGAATCGCTATTAGACCAAATTCTTTGCTACGAAGAGGGAACGGTTACAGCTGAAATGATTCGAAAAACCCTTGGATTTCTTCCCCAAGATTACTTTTTCTATTTAGATCAAGCTATACAAACGGCCAATACTGCTTTTGCTTTTGAATGTGCTGCCCATATCTTCCAATCAGGGAAACATTTAGCCTACTTTTTAGAAGAGCTTATTGAACATTACCGTCACTTGCTCTTGGCCAAAATAGGAGAGGACAAAAAAAGATTTCATCTATACGAAGCC
>JBAXUO010000191.1:0-2867 GCA_037129625.1 Chlamydiota bacterium | reverse complement strand
GAGATTGAAGATCATGTAGCTAAATGTCAAAAGCAGATCCACTGTTACTCGGACACAATCGTACTCTACGACTTAACCAACACGTATTTCGAGGGACAAGCTAAACAAAATCCAAAGGCTCAATTTGGCGTTTCCAAGGAAAAACGGAGAGACTGCCCTTTAATTACACTAGGGCTTGTCTTGAATCAACATGGATTTCTCAGTCGCTCTGAATTTCTTCCTGGAAATGTCAGTGAGCCAAAATCGCTCAAAGGTGCCATCGAGGCACTTTCTTCGACAGAAGATCTCCTCAAACCAACAATTGTCATGGACGCCGGTATTGCGACAGAAGAAAATCTCCGATGGCTTAGGGAAAACGGCTACACATATATTGTTTCTGCAAGACAAAAGGCGCCTTCTATGGAAATTGAAGGAGATCCGGTTCTGGTCGGAAATTCGGAAAAATACCAAGTCAAAGTCGTTGAGCTTCCTGTGATTGGCCAAGAGAAATGGATCCACTGTGAGTCGCCTGCAAAAGAAGCAACAGCCACCTCAATGAAAACGTTTTTTCAGAAACGCCTTGAGGAAGATTTAGAGAAGATTTCTTCCGGTTTACAAAAACCAAAAGGTCGAAAAAAGCTTCACAAAGTACTCGAGAGAATTGGACGAATCAGAGAAAAACACAAATCTATTTCAGGCTGCTATGAAATCAACGTCATTCCTTCTGATGATGGTCTGACAGCTCTTCGCCTTGAATGGACTGTTGTCTCGGAGAAACTCGAGAACAAACTTACGGGTCGCTACTATCTTCGCACAAATCTACTCCACCTTGGAGCCAAGGAACTTTGGGATATATACAACAGCATACGCACAGTTGAAGACGCTTTTCGCTTCATGAAATCGTCTCTTGGAATGAGACCTGTTTACCATCAAAAAGAAAGACGAGTAGACGGACACTTGTGGATTACTATTTTGGCTTACACATTAATCCAAGATATTCTGTATCGCCTTCGTGCCAAGGGAATCACTCATAGTTGGGAGACCATCCGAATGCAACTCAATAGTAGAGTTCGTGTGTCAATGAGGGCGAAGACTGATAATATATCCGTCGTTCATCTTCGGACGACAACTGAATCTGAGCAATTCCATCTTCGGATTTACGAAGCTCTGGGTCTCTCGCCTGAGATTCTCGGATCAAAAAAAACGATGCTGTGATTTCAAGTTGTAGTGTCGAATCCGAAAAAGCGATTTTCTAAAGGACTGGTTTAGAGTTGTCTGCAACTACAAACGTTGAACTTGGGTTAACGGGTATACGAGAAGGGACAACGGTTAGGAAAAAAAACAGAAACATGCTTACTTCATGGTCTTTTGGACAATTAAGAGGTTTTATCGAATACAAAGCAAAACTACATGGTGTAGTTGTTGAGATTGTAGATCCGAGGAACACCTCTCGAAGATGTCCAAACTGTGGTTATACAAACAAAAAAAACCGCAAAAGCCAAGCAGAATTTTGTTGTGGCCAATGCGGATATTTTGAGAACGCTGATTTTGTCGGAGCATTAAACATTCGGCAAAAAGCTAGGATATCTTATGGATGGGATGCCATAAGGTCCGAAGGGGCCCTGTCAGCTGGCCTATCGCAGTCCACCTCAGATTCTGCCCTTTTGAAACGACTGGAACTGCAACTCAAGCTTTCCCCTTTAGGGGAGAGTAGTTGACTGTTTGATCAGGATTTTTTTATAAAGATCATTTTTTGAGATTTTTTTATAGGAGGCGAGAATTTTTAGAGCTTCTTTTTGAGAGAGGCCGTGTTCTTGTAAAAGAGAGAAAAGTTGGTTTTCATCGATTGAAGAGCTAAATTCCTGACCTTCAAAAAGCAGAACGATTTCTCCTTTTGGAGGATTTTTTGTAAAATAGTCAAAGAGTTCTGTAGAGGAAGCTTGAATATGTTGTTCGAATATTTTTGTTAATTCTCTTGTGACAACGATTTTTTTCTGTGGATCGAGATTTTTTAAGATGGATAAAGTGTCGAGTAAGCGTTTTGAGGTTTCAAAAGCGATAGAAGTTCCGGAATAAAAAAGCATTTTTTGTAAAAACTTCGTTTTTTCCTGATTTTTTTTTGGAAGAAAACCGACGAATTGAAAAGGCAGGGTTGCAAGACCGGAGAGGACTAAAGCTTGGATAACGCTTGAAGGTCCCGGAATCGAGGTAAAAGGAAGGTTTTTTTCTATACAAACTTGTATTAAAGAGAGGCCTGGGTCGCAGATAAGAGGCGTTCCGGCATCGGAAATAAGAGCAATGTTTTTTTGATTTTCTAAATCTTCGACAAGAGAAAAAAGTTGTTTTTTTTCAGAAAACTTATGAAAGCTTTTACAAGGTTTTTTGATGTTATAGTGTTGTAAAAGAAAAGAACTCTTTCTTGTGTCTTCTGCCAAGATATAATCACAGGACTGCAAGACTTTTAGAGCCCGCAGGGTGATATCTTCGAGATTTCCTATAGGTGTAGCGACAATGTATAACATAAGTTGTGTGTGTTTTAAGGTGGCACCCAGATTTGAACTGGGGATGGGAGTTTTGCAGACTCCTGCCTTACCGCTTGGCTATGCCACCGGAAAGAGCATGATTATGCAAAAATGTGGAAAGGAAATCAAGGAAATAGCCGGAAAAATATTTTTAGTTAGGGGTTTAGTTAGGGGGAGGATGAATGGGGTGACTATGGTTTGCTGACAGAAGGCCTTTTCCTGCGCCAAGCATTAAAGCCTCCCCGCAAAGCAGATAAGCGGGTAGCTAGCTTGTCTCCTTCAAAAAGGTAATCTATAGGGGGTTTTTCACGATAGGTTGCAATGTACAGCGTCAGCATAAAAGGGTCAGAGATACAACGAAGCAGG
>JBAXUO010000190.1:0-2921 GCA_037129625.1 Chlamydiota bacterium | reverse complement strand
AAGAAACTTTAAAGCTCTCGAATCCGTAAGATCGGAATGGTTCCTAGCCAACCCTATTTTTTACCAAGCTTTATGCAAAACAGCTATTACAAGAAACTTTAAAGCTCTCGAATCCGTAAGATCGGAATGGTTCCTAGCCAACCCTCCTCTTTACCAAGCTTTATGCCAAACCGCTGTTAGTGGAAATTATAAGGCTCTCGAATCCATAAGATCGGAATGGTTCCTAGCTAACCCTAATCTGTACCAAGCTTTATGCCAAAGTGCTGTTACAGAAAACGTTAAAGCTCTCGAATCCGTAAGGCCAGAATGGGTCAAAGCTAACCCTAATCTGTACCAAATTTTATGCCAAACAGCCGAAAGACACAAAAAGATTGCACCTCGATTTTTTGAAATGCGCTTCTAGTGCTTCTACCTTTCGTTGTCACTCACGGTCACAACAATATTTCGTTCTAATGCAAGCTCCATTTAGACACACGTAAACATCTTATATAAAAAGCCTTATAACAAATCTTTGTAATAAAAAAAAGCTTTCCTCCTGCGACCAAGCACTCTAATCATCAAACTTCTATTCATTTATTAAATAAACATAACAATTTAGTTATATTAAAAAATACATTTGACTGTTTTATATTTTTTTATTACACTTCAATTAAAGGATAATTATATGATTTTAACTATTCGCAACACGCTTGTTTCAATCGGAGAATACGTCTCGCTATTCTTCGACGTCTTCCTTTCTATTAAAAAAAAACCTCCAGCATGGCACATCCTAAGAGATCAATTACACAAAATCGGAGTCTCCTCCTTCATGGTCATACTTCTCACCGGTATCGCCTCAGGTGTCGTCCTCGCCACCCAATCCTTCTACCAACTTAGTGATAAAGGATTAACCAGCATCATCGGTATCGTCGTCGCCAAAGCCATGATCACAGAACTCGGACCTATCCTCACCTGCCTCATGATCATAGGTAAAGTCGGCTCTTCCATGTGCGCAGAACTTGGCACTATGAAAGTCACCGAACAAATCGATGCCCTCCACTCCATGGCCGTCAACCCCGATCATTATTTAATAACCCCAAGACTCCTCGCCGGCATAACAATGGTCCCTATATTAACTTTATTTAGTATAGTTCTTGGCATATTCGGCGGATTTCTTATCTCTTCCACCGTTTTTGGAATGACCTATACCGGTTACTTCAATCCTATCCCCTTACATATTTCAACTTTCGATGTCGTCACAGGACTCTCTAAATCTGTCTTCTTTGGCTCCCTCTTAATCACCATTTGTTGCTTTAAAGGAATGAAAACAAAAGGTGGAGCCGCAGGAGTAGGAAAAGCTACAACCGATGCCGTTGTTATCAGTTATGTTTCTATATTAGGCTCTGACTTTTTACTCACGATAGCCCTAAACTCCATTCACCAGAAATTTTTCACCTAAAAGAGAAAACTATGATTATTGTTAAAGACCTTTATAAAAATTACGGAAAAAATGAAGTACTCAAAGGTCTTTCCATAGAAATTCAAAAAGGGGAAACACTCGTTATCCTCGGAAGATCCGGCGTCGGAAAAAGTGTGCTTCTTAAACACCTTATGGGTATCGAAAAACCTGACCAAGGAACCATCAATATCGATGGTATCGAAATCACCTCCACTCCAAAATCCAAACTTTTCCCTCACATTAAACATATGGGCATGCTCTTTCAAGGCTCAGCCCTTTTTGATTCCATGACTGTCGAAGAAAATGTTGGATTCTATCTCTCTCAACATAAAAACCCGAAAACTAATAAACCCTACACTAAAAAAGAAATGCATGAAAAAGTGCTGGAAGCTCTTTCTATGTTCGGCCTCGAAGGCTCCGAAAAGAAAATGCCATCCGATCTCTCCGGAGGTATGAAAAAAAGAGCCGGAATAGCCCGCCTTCTCATTTACAGACCCGATATACTTCTCTACGACGAACCCACAACAGGTCTAGATCCAATCACAGCTGAACAAATCAATGCCTTGATCATAAAAACTCAAAAAGAACTCAAAGGAACCAGCATCATTGTTACACACGACCTTCACTCGGCCCTCTACGTTGGAGACCGTCTAGCGCTCCACGAAGATGGAAAAATACTTTATGTAGAAAAACCGGAAAAATTTTTAGAAATTAACCATCCTACGATTACATTTATGCGTAATACCATAAAAAATACCCTTCCTGGGAGGAACCATGTCAGAAACTAAAAAAAACCTCTATTTAGGACTTTTCATCCTAGCTGCCATAGCCACTTTGGCTTGGCTTATACTTTTTATCAACCCTACAACGGGTGATGGTGGGAAACTCTTACATGTTCGATTTTCTGACATTTCCGGTATCAGTGTTAAAACCCGTGTATGCTACGCAGGAAACCCCGTCGGTGGTGTCACTGCCATTAAGAAATTAAAAAATGTAACCGAAGCTGATGACCTCGGAAGACTCTACGTCTATGAACTTACACTTAAAGTAGACTCCTCGGTCGAAGTTTATGATAAAGATCAAATTTCTCTAAACACCTCCGGACTTATGGGAGAGAGGTCTGTGGGCATTAGCCCCAAAGCTCCTATAGTGGGAAAAACCCCCAAGCTCATTACCCAAGAAACCCTCTTCGCTAAATCTAACGGTCAACTAGAAAATCTCATTGGCCAATTTACTAATCTTTCCCAAAAACTCGAACACTTTGTCGTAGACTTTCAGTCGTGGTTCTCCGAAAATTCCCCCGCTCTTACCCACGTAGTTCGCTCCTGCTCTACGAATATGAACCTCATAGAAGACACCTTGACTCAAGTCAAAAATCAAAATATGGTTGAAAAAACAGGAAGAATCCTAGATCAAGTAGAAAAATCCACCAACTCTTTAAATAAACTCACGCAAAATATTGAACAAGGAAAAGGAACCATTG
>JBAXUO010000019.1:0-13751 GCA_037129625.1 Chlamydiota bacterium | reverse complement strand
CTTAAAGAAGTGGGTTTCTGCGCTGTTAATTGGATGAAAGTCAAAGCATCAGTAAAAGCCGATCTTTCGAAAGGAGATAAGATTGTCCGTCGAAAAGGTCGATTATATGTGATCAATAAAAAAGATCCGAATCGTAAACAAAGACAAAAAGGACCAGCTCGCAAAAAATAGGTTTAAAAGGATATATGGCAAAAAAATCGTCAGTAGAAAGAGAAAAAAGAAGAGAAAGACTTGTAAAGCTTAAGTGGGAAAAAAGACAGGAATTGAAAAAAACGATCCTAGATATGTCTAAGAGCGAAGAAGAGAGAATGCAAGCTGTATATAAGTTGAATGCTCTTCCAAAGAACTCTTCCAAAGTTCGTTTGCGCAATCGCTGCCAATTGACAGGAAGAGCCAGGGGATATTTCCGTAAGTTTCAGATGTCACGTCTTTGCTTCCGAGAGCTTGCTTCCGCAGGTTTTATTCCAGGTGTTATTAAGGCGAGTTGGTAAGAAGATCTTCGATCTTCTTCCAAGAGGCCCACGCCTCATTCCAAAGATACGTGGAGGAAGAAATTTTTTCTTCCTCCCAAAGTTTTGATAACGCTCCAAAACTAATCGGCCCAATCTGTTCGTTGCTTTTATTCACGTAATACCAAAGCTTTTCTGTGTTCTCCTCTTGAAAAAAGAAGGAGGGCTTGGGATTTTCTTCCCTAACCACAACAGGAGGCTGGATTTTCTTGGGTACAAAAAGAAAGAGGGCAAGTAAGCCAAAAATTCCAAAAACAAGACCCATTGCAAACCAAAAATAGGGATTTTTTCCCCTTTTAGTTGCAATATGTGCCGAAATAAGGCCTAAAATGACCCAAAATACAATAAATATAGGTTTCATGCATTTATTATAGTTTCTTATTTGATTCGAATCAACCCTTTCGTTACAATAATGGAAACTTCTTTTAGGGGATTTTCATGCAAAAAAAGCATGACACATTACAGAAAATGGATGTTCGGGAACTTAATTTTCCTGAAACTAAGTTTATTCGAGATATAGATAGTCGAGTTTTTCAAGAAATTGTGGCTCAATGTTTATCTAAAATTAAAGGGATTGCCCTTTTGGAAGGAACTCTCATAGAAAACCTTTTAGGTAGAGATCCTCTCGATAAAATTAAGGGGATTTATGTGGAGCAAGATTTGCAAAAACACTCCCTATACATCCGTTTAGAGATAAATATTTGCTACGGAATCATCATCCCTGAAAAAGCAGAAGAAATTCAAACAAAATTAGTAGAGGAGATTAGCGCACTCACTGGCCTTCATGTCTCTTGTGTTCATGTTATTTTTAAAAATCTTGTAACCCCGGTGGGTGAAGATTGGAAGAGTTCCTCAAAAGGGGAAGAAGAGTTTAGTAGTCGCTTCTAAAGTATGAAGACAAATGTAATCCTTTCCGTTCTCCATTTGTTTGTTCTTTTCCTCATCTTTGGATGTGGTCTTTTTTTCTTAAGCTTTCCTTGGGCCCCTGAATTTTCTACCTATATTGCTCAGCTTTTGATTAACAAACCTCAAGTTTTTTTCTCTATAGGTCTTATTTTGCTCGGTATCGGAGCACTCTTTTTTTTAGGTTTTTATGCTCAGCATAGACATCGCTTCCTCTCCATTGAAATGAAGGGATTTTATTGTGATGTGGATCCTCTTATCGTGGAAAGATACCTTCAAAATTATTGGAAGTATTCTTATCCTGATATGGAAATACGTTCGAATGTCAAAGTCCTTCCGGATTCTTACTTGGAGATTTCGGTTTCTCTTCCCAGCTTGTCCGATTTAGAAAGGGATATATTTTTAGAAAAAGCTGAAGTAGAGATTGGAAAATTACTAGAAGAAAAATTGGCTTACAAAAGAAAATTTATCTTCACAGTTCTTGTTTAAAGTTTTTTTTCTAGGGTTCCTGACTTAATGAATGATCGCACTATTTAATAAGCATATTTAAATACATTTCTTTATAATAACTTTAGCTTGTAAGTTTTTCATGGTCTTGATTATAATATCAATTTCTTAAATAAAAGAGGGTATTTATGACTTCAGCTTCTGTTCACAATTTTCAAGCATCCTGGAATGAGCAAAATGTTTCCTTAAACCCCAAAGCTACGATCTGTCGATCCATCTTAAGCAAAATGAAAAATATTCTTTTCTACCTTCCAAACTCTTTAATAGCCACTTGTATAAATCCGAGAAATGCAACCCAATTTTCCTTATATGAGAATAGCTTTTTTTTTAGCAGATCTTTTTCTAGACAAATCATTACTCCTGATCACGTTCCTCTACAAGCGAGGATTGATACTATCCGTGGGTCTAATGAAGAAACTCCAACTGTTATTCTTTTTAACCCTTTAGGTACTAATGATGGAATCTATAACCAGTTCAGGATCACTTTGCTCAAAAAACATTGTAATGTAGTTTCTTTTGATCATCGGGGCCTTGGTACCACTTGGAGAACAAAAGATCTTGTTTTAGATGGAGACAGTGTCTATCAATTCGTTACGAAAGAATTGAAAATCTCTACTGCAAAAGTCCACTTTTTTGGCCATTCTTTAGGGGGCGCTATTGCGGCTCAAGTCAAATCTTTACATCCGGAATCTCTAGGAAAATATGTGGGGGATCGCACCTTTGCATCCTTTTTTTCTCTTATTACGGAAAAATGCTGTATCGCACGTTTTGGTTACATTATTAAAATAGTCTCCTCTTTGTTTGCAAGAATTCTTATCGCCTTTCCTCTCTTCCTGTTAGGGTGGGATTTTAACACCAAAGAAGCTTTTGAAAAAATGCAGGGGAAAAGACTCACTATAATCCATCCAAACGATTTTCTTATTCCCTCTTTAGCAAGCGCCGCTCAATATAAAAGTCGGAGAATAACCCTTGATCCGAGCATTAAGGGGCCTACGACCCATTTTGCATCCATAGATGAACAGCGGACAGAAAAAAAGCAAGAGGCTTCTATTCTGGTGGCTGATTTTCTAGCAAAGGACTAGTTTTCTTTTGGCTGTATCATAAACTCCAAAATACACTATTTTATCGGCCATATATCGGCCAAAATTTAAAAATATTTGTAGTAATGGAGCCTATAAAAATATAGCTGTTTGTTGCGGTTTATAGATTTAAACGTCTAGAATATAAGTAATTACGTTACTTTCCTTTACAATCAAAAAACGATAGCAGTAAATTTTATCGGCCATATATCGGCCAAAAAAATTGAAAATTGGCCGATATAATGTTACAATGAAATAAATTAGCCAAAATAAGGTGCTTCTTATGAGTTCTCGAACTAAAAAACAAGCTGTCTTACTCCAATTAAGCCAAGAAGCAGAACCCATTCCTCTCCAAGAATTACTGGAAAAACTTGGAGATAATTATACAGAACGAAGTGTTAGGCGATGGCTAGCTGAAATGGTAAAAGAAGGGGTTATCGAAAAGCAAGGTGAGAGGAAAGGAACTAGGTACAAAGTCATTCAGCGTATAGACCGACATGTGGAAACCATAAGCAGCTGTTTTGGAGTAAATAGTAAAAAAACAATTGCGCAAGTCCAACGGCCGATTTATGAAAGAACCCCAGTTACTTATGCAGATGATTGGATAGAGTCATATCAACCAAATATTAGTTTCTATATACCATTAGAATTCAGACAGCAACTCTATAAAGCCGGAAAACGATCTAAAAAGGAAGACCCAGCCGGAACTTATGCCCATCAAATTTTTAATCGCCTCCTCATTGATCTTTCTTATAATTCTTCCAGATTAGAAGGTAACACATATTCCTTATTAGACACCCAGAAACTTATTCTTGAAGGTGCTACTGCTGAGGGAAAGCTGGATGAGGAAAAAATCATGATCCTTAATCATAAAGAAGCTATTCGGTATTTGGTAGACACGGCTCCTAAGTTGGAAGTGAATATGCAGACCATTTGCACTTTGCATTATCTTCTTTCAGATGGTTTGGTAGAGGCCCGCTATGCCGGAAAAGTCCGAGACCAAGGAGTTCGTATCGGAGGCTCAACTTATATTCCTTTCGAACATTCAGAGGCATTACAAAACCGGCTCACCTACATTTTTGAAAAAGCGGCTCGCATTGATGATCCTTATGAACAAAGCTTGTTTTTACTTGTACATATTACCTATTTACAACCATTTTTGGATGTCAATAAACGCACAGCTCGTCTCAGTGCTAATATTCCCTTAATTAAGAGCAACCTTGTCCCTTTGTCATTCAACGATGTGGAGAGGAATGATTATATTTCGGCGGTCATTGCTATTTATGAACTTCAAGACATTCGTCCTATTCTCGATTTGTATATATTCTCCTATATGAGAACTTGCGCAGTCTATGATTCCACGGTTAAAGCTTTAGGGTTTGATATCGTACGTGTGAGATATAGGAACGAACGGCGGGCTATTATCCGTGAAATCGTCCTTAATTGCCTAGTTGGAAAAGCCATTGATGAATATGTCTCCTCTCAAACTCTAAAATTGGTTAAGAATGAGGATCAGAAGGCTTTTTTGGAAGATATTAGGGAGGATCTTAAAGAAATAGATCAAAGCTATATAGTTGGCCTTGGGATTACTCCGAATCAGTTACAACATTGGATGGATGTTCGAATGGTTTGAACAGCCTTACTCTTCTTTTTTTAGAAAAAAAAGTATCTTTTCACACTCTTTTTTGGAAAAACCACTTACCTTTTCAAGTTCCTCAATAGAACTCTTTCTTATGTTCTCAATACTTCCAAAAAGTTGTAAAAGATGAGTTCTCTTTTTTGGCCCAATACCCGGTATTGCCTCTAAAAAGCTTTTTACTTGCTTTTTCTCCCGTCTCTTGCGGTGAAAAGTGATCGCCGCTCGATGGGCTTCATCTCGAATATTTTGTAAAAAAAATAAGATAGGGGAATGAAGGGGTAAAATGGTTGGCTCTTTACTTTCCCAAGAAAAGATTTTTTCTTGGGAAAGCCCTTTATCATGCCTTCCCTCTTCCTTGCCAATCGCTCGAATATCTATCGTCGCAATATCTAACTCCTGGAGCACTGTAACGGCTGTTGATAACTGCCCCTTTCCTCCATCTAGAAGTAAAAGATCACACAGATCATTTTCTTTTTTTGCTTTTGAAAAATACCGCCTAAGCGCTTCTTCCAGAGCTTGTGTATCTCCACTGAGGGGAGTCCGAATGCGAAAGAGTTGGGTTCTTTTTTTATCTCTACGCCCATGAGTAAATCCAACCATTACAGCTACGCGCTCTTCGGAAAAAAGATGAGAGACATCAAAGCAACAAATCTTTTTAGGATAATGGACAAGGTGAAGAGATTCTTGGAGATGTAAAAGAAGCTTTTCTTGAAGGTCTATATGTTTTTTTTCTTTCTCAAATAAGGCTTTGGCATTTTGTAAGGCTAAAAGAAGAAGCTCTTTTTTCTTTCCTTTTTGAGGGGCTTCTATGGATACCTTTTTTTTTGCGAGTTCATAGAAAATTTCTTCTATTTCTTTTTGATTTTTTAAAGTAATAGGAAGCAGGATTTCTTTGGGAAAGAGTTCTTGATAGTGTTGCAAAAGAAAAGAGGAAAAGATTTCCTCATCGGAAGAAAAAATATTAGAAAAATGAAAATGAGCAGATCCTACCAGTTTTCCAATACGAAAAAAAAGTTGTACGAGAAAAACTTCGTTGTTTTCTCGATATAGATGAAGAACATCACAATCTATAGAAAAATCATTGTCTACATGCTGCAGTTCTAAGACATGTTTGATTTTTTGGCTTCTTTGTAAAAGAATGTTAGCCTTTTCAAATTCTAAAGCCTCTGAGGCCTTTTTCATCTCTTGAGAAATATCTTGAAGGACTTTTTTAGCATCTCCTTGTAAAAAGGCGATCGTATTTTGCACCAGTTGATTGTATTCTTCTTGGGTGCATTTTTTGACACAAGGGCCCACACATTTTTTTATGTCATACAAAAGGCAAGGTCTACTTCGATTCTGAAACTCTCCATCCGAGCATTGACGCAAAGGAAATAACTTCAAAATAATTTCTAAAGTGTCTCTTGCCGCAAGTCCACTGGTATAGGGTCCAAAATAGAGATCCTTTTTCTTTTTTGTTTTGGTTCTAATAAGACGGATTAATGGGTAGGGATGATCGGTGATGACGAGTCGAACATAGGTTTTATCATCTTTAAGAAGAATGTTATATTTGGGCTGATGTTTTTTGATAAGGGTATTTTCTAAAATAAGAGCTTCTTTTTCTGAGCTTACTACAATAAAATCGATAACTGCAATTTCCGGTAAGAAAATATGGACTAAAGGGCGAGAATCTTCTTTAGAAAAATACTGATGGAGTCTTTTTTTTAGATTATTAGCTTTCCCGATGTAAAGAAAATTTCCTTCTTTGTCCTTCATGAGATAGACCCCGGAGTGGGAAGGGTAGGAAGAGAGTTTAGAAGTATCAAAGGGCATTGGAAATTTTTTGCTGTAGTTCAAAAAGTTTTTGTAGAGCCATTATGGGAGTCGTTTTTTCTACATCGAGAGATTGGATCTCTTTTTTGATTTCTTCCCAAGGCTCGGATATTTGTTGGGACTTTTGATAGTAAAAAAGGGGTAGCTCTTCTTCTATACAGGTTTCTTTTTTTGGACGGGATTTCCTTTTTTCTAAGGAGTGGAGTATTTCGGTGGCTTTTTGTAAAACCATTTGAGGAAGCCCTGCCAACCGGGCTACGTGGATTCCATAGCTTTTATCGGTACCCCCTTTCACGATTTTTCTAAGAAAGACAATCCCTTCCGGATTTTCCTGAACAGCGACATTGTAGTTAAGGGCTCCTGGGAATTTTTTTTCTAATTCGGTAAGTTCCCAATAATGGGTAGCAAAAAGGGTTTTTGTTTTTTTCGTAAGTAAAAATTCGGCGACAGCCCAAGCAATGGCTATGCCATCATAGGTACTGGTTCCTCTTCCGATTTCATCTAAGATAACAAGGGATCTTTCTGTAGCATTATGAAGGATATGAGCGGTTTCTGTCATTTCTACCATAAAAGTCGATTGACCTCTGGATAAATCATCCGAAGCACCGATCCTGGAGAAAATTTTATCGACTATACCGATATGCGCCGATGCGGCAGGGACAAAGGATCCGATTTGAGCCATGATGGTAATAAGAGCTACTTGCCGAATGTAAGTTGATTTTCCGGCCATATTTGGACCGGTGATGAGAAAGAGTCGTTTGTCTGAACTGTTGAGATCGGTGTCATTGGGAATAAATTGACCCATATTGCCAAAAGATTCGATGATGGGGTGTCTTCCTTTTTCTATATATAAAAGATCGGTTGAGTCGACAACCGGACAGGAATAGCTATGTTGTGTCGCGACTGTAGCCAAAGAGAGAAGGGTATCTATGCTTGCAATAGCCTTTGCGGAAGAGTGGAGATCATTGGCATAGGTGGCTAGAGTTTCTTTTAAGTTTTGGAATAGATGATTTTCCAGTGCTCTGATTTTTTCCTCTGCAGTGAGAATCGTATGTTCAAAGTTTTTGAGCTCTTCGGTCACAAATCGTTCAGCATTGACAAGGGTTTGTCTTCTTTGAAAAAAATCCGGAATTTTTCCTGCTTGTCCTTTGCTCACTTCAATGTAGTATCCAAAGGCCCTTGTGAATCCCACTTTTAGGGTTTTGATCTGAGCGGATTCTCGAAGTTGATTTTGGTAGTTAGCCATCCATGTTTTGCTATTTTCACTAATATGGGAAAGCTCATCGAGTTCTTGGTTATATCCACTTTTAAAAATTCTTTCGTCGGATAGCCGGAAAGGGGGCTGATCTACGAGCGATTTTTGTAGAAGTTCTTGGGCTAAGGAAAGGTCTTTAAGTCCAAGGAAAATCTCATGTAAAAGAGGGGATGAAAAAGAAGAGGTTTCTTTTTGAATAGAGGGAAGTGTTTCTAAAGAAGAGCGTAAAGAGCCAAGATCTTTAGGTGTCGCATAGCCGCTGACAATTTTCATGGTGATGCGTTCTAAGTCTCGAACTTGTTCTAGATGGGTTTTTAAGGTTGAAGAAGAATGAGACATGAGTTCAGCGATTGCCTTTTGTCTTTTTTGAATTTCTTCAACGGATAAAAGGGGGTGTCTGAGCCAATTGCGAATTAAGCGGCCTCCCATGGGGGTTTTTGTCTTGTCGAGAAGTTCGAGTAGGGTATGTTTATGGCCACTGAGAGATTCTAAAATTTCGAGATTTTTTATACAGGTATGATCGATAGATAAATAGGAAGAGAGATTTTCGGTTTCAATTTTTTGAATATGTGAAAGAGTTAAGTGACGCTCATCTTGGAGGTAAAAGATTAAGCCGCCGCAAGCTTGGACACAGGCCGGTTTATCTTTTAGGCCAAAACTATCTAATGAAAAAATTTGAAAGTGGGAGAGTAAAAGGTCATGAGAAAATTGGTAATCGAAATAGGAGTCTTCTTGTACATTGATGAGAAAAGAGAATTCTTCTGCTAGTTCAGAAAAAAGGGAGGCATGATCTTTTTGAAGTTTTTTAGATATAAGAAGCTCTTTGGGTTTTAGTCGAAAGAGCTCATCGAGCAGGTGTTTTTTTTCTTCGAGATCTGTCACTCGACATTCACCAGTGGTCAGGTCGAGGAAAGCGAGGCCGAAGGTTTTTCCGATTTGACAAATAGATGCAAAAAAATTATTTGTTTTGTCTAAGAGAAGGGCGGAATCGATCAGGGTACCCGGGCTTACGATTTTGACAATTTCTCTATGGACGAGACCTTTGGATTCTTTGGGATCTCCCATTTGTTCGGCGATAGCGACTTTATATCCTTTAGTGATTAACCGGTCTATGTAGGCATCGCTGGCATGAAAAGGGATTCCGCACATAGGGACCCCTTGCCTTTTTGTAAGGGTTATGCTGAGTTCTTTAGAAATGAGATGGGCATCTTCATGGAATGCTTCGTAAAAATCGCCCAGTCGAAAGAGTAAAAGAGCGTCTTTGCCTTCTTTTTTACAATCGAACCATTGTTCCATCATGGGAGAATTTTTAATAACTTCGGACATAGTATAATCCCTCTTAAGAGAGAAAAATAGCTGTTTTTGAGTTAAAAAACTATCTTCTTTTTTTTCAAGCCGAAGCTTTGGTCTGAAAGCTTCGGCAAGTCGGATTAGAGAATTCTAAAGGCATGAATGTTGGAAGTTTCTGAAGGAATCTGGATGATTTTATGTAATTTGCGTATACATCCAACGCCGAAGTAGGGGTCTCGGATCATGAACTGGGGAATTTGGGTGTTAGTACTTTCTATTACGTGAGAATCAAGGATAACCCAACGAGAAGGGTTGTGAGCTTCCATGAGCAGAGGTCCTCCTTTTTTTTCAAAGAGATCTTGTATTTGAGCGGATAGCTGGGGGGTGTCGAAATTTTTTCCGATGGGAAAGGTTAGGTGTTCAGCTCCAAGATGATGGTTATTTAAAATCTTTTGGAGATCTTGCCATGTGGCGTGTTCGATACTTTCATCTTCGATATTCATGGTTATCTTTCTATCTTGAAGAAGCATTTTTATAGCTATAGGGCCGGTGCTTCTTTGATCGGATAGAGAAGTTTCTTGTGCTTCCAATAGGGTAAATAATTCAGGTTTGAAATGGGTTATAGTTGGGATTCTTTGGTAAAAGATATTGAATCTTTGTGTATATACGATAGCGTTTAAAGGGTCTTTTGGGGGAGTAAATATGGGGTGGCTATTGCCGGTTTTTGAAAAGACAATAGGAGTGATGTCTTTTGGGATAGGGAGAGTATCTTCTTCCATTCTGGCTTTTTTTAGGTTTTCTTCGAAAGAATCGAGAGCGTGGTAACGTGAAGGATGAAAAAGGGAGGAAGTAGTGGATGAACTCATATATAACTCCTTAAGGGTAATTGTTTTAAATAAGCTTTGCCGAAGTTTGTTTGTCATTAACTTCGGCGAAGAAGGTTAATTTTTTACAATAAGAGCATGGAGGGGGAGTCCTTCGGATGTATCAAAGATTTTATCTAAAGAACTGCAGTATCCATGGCCAAAGAAGGAGTCTCTCATCATAAAAAGAGTAACGAGTTTACTGCTGTTTTCGTATAGGAATCCATCTAGGACTACCCATCTGGAAGGTTTTTCGGCTTCCAGAATGATGGGTCCGCCTTGTGTTCGAAAGATATCTTGCAAACGGGCTGTTAGTTGTAGGATATCCTGAGGGTTTTTGACTGTGAATGTGAGGTGGTTGGTTGCGATTTGATGTTTTACTAGAATATTTTCAATATCAACGGCTGAGGTATGTTCTCTTGGAATATCTTCATTTGAAGGAGGCATCCTTCTGTCGAAAAGGAGCATTTCAACTGCGGCGGAACCTGTACAGATTTCTTTAGATATAGGATCTTGCTGTGCTTTTACGATGGAAAAAGATTCCGGTATAACGTGAGCTATGGAAGGGATTTTTCGATATATTCTCATAAATAGTTCTGTATATTGAGTGTCGGTGACAGGGTTGCTTGGGGGAGTGAAACGGGATCTTATGTCGATTTTTTTTCTAGGAGCGGAAAACAAGGAGAGTCTTTCTGATGGCAGGGGTAAAGAATCAGGCGGATAGATAGGACTTATCTCAGGATCTAATCGAATTTTTTTTACCGATTCTTTGCTGGGCTCTTGATAATGTTTATGGTGATTGATTGAAATTGGAGGATTTTGAATTGGGTTAGTGCTCATAAATAATTCCTTTTTTTTAAAGTTGGACAAATATTATTAGATTTTTTGTAATTTTTTTCTATTAAAATAGGGTTTAATAATATGAAAATTTTCAACAAACGCGCACATTGGAATCCCTCTGCTTTAGCTGAGGGAGGAAAATGTGGCCTTGCCTTAAAATTCTCTTTGTCGCAAAATTGTTTTTTTGCATTGCTTAAGGCTAGGTATAGTTTTGCGTCTACCTCCGCGAAACGCCGAAAGAGGCCAAGTCAGCCGGCCTATCGCAGTCCCACGAAGAATGAGGCACATTGTCGAGCGATTGGAACTGCAATCACAAGCTTTCGCCTTTAGGCGAGAGTGTTTGACTTATGCTTTATTCGGTTCAGTTTTTTGGATAGAAAGCATCATGAGCGGTAAGGAGAACATAGGCTTTTTCTGCTTAAAAAAGGTAAGGTTAATCATGGAGCTCTTAAGCGAGGTAATTAATGACTATTGCTTGTAAATGGCTGTCAGACATCATTTCTTTAAAGTCAAATTCTAGTGGAATCATCTTTTTCTTGAATAGAATTCCTTGAGGTTCAAAAGTTATATCAAAGGTTTTCAATAGTAGCTCCACTCCCCTAATGCATTCTTTTTCAAATTGCGAAAAGATTTCTTCTGGGAAGGGGGGGGTATAGAGTGTGGGATATCGTTCAAACGTCTCCAAGGTCACTTTTGTTATAATAGCTTCTATAATGTCCTCGAAGTAATGGAAGAATTCAGTCGTAGAACAGGCTGTAGTTAGCAATAGATTGGCTAATTGAGAAAAAAAGAAATCTTCAAATGCCTTATTTTCTACGCTCTTTTTTAGAGCATAGATAATTTCGCTAAAAACCATATCTAAATTTAGTTGGCTATTCTCATTAAAAAGAATGTTGTAAGTTAGTATTTGGATCCTTTCTATAATGGAAAATTGGGATTCGAAGGAAGTGTTTTCGATTGTATACATATGACAAAATGTATGTAACATTTGAACCATCATTGGTCCAGTTAGCGTTTTTTGTCTGGATAAAGTAACTAGAGTTTTGATTCCTTTTTCCGGAAGTAAGGATTCTTGGGCTGTGTTTTCAAAAAGTTCCATCAATTTATTCAAACAGTATGTTGATTTGTTCGATGTAAGAAAGATGTCTATGAGTCGTTCGTTGGAAAAAGAGATTGAGGAAGCAGAATTTTCATCATTTTCTATTTTCTGGATTAAACAATTGATGTGGGCCTCTAGGAGAGCTGATTTTATTTTTTTGTTCCCAACAAAGCCACGGGTGACCTCTTTTTTGTTTTTATTTAATACATGAGAGGGCGGTCTTGTAGAAGGACTTATGGCTTGTAAAAGATTAATATTTGCAGTCATAACACCCTATTATTTAATCTTGTCTTCATAAATATACTCTATTTTCATCCCTTCATTGCTGATATTCCAATTATAGATTTTTCCGTTTAGCAAAGAGATCTTTTCATGTAGAGAACTTTCTTGACCTTCTTTGGAGATGAAAATACAAAAACCTCCAGATGCACCCACACCTGTAGAGTTGTATCCGATGGTATCTTCTTCAATGGTCCGGGGTAATCCCTTGTTCGAGCTTGAACCTGTAGAAAAATCAAGCGATAAACCTAGTTCATAATACTCTTTTATAGCGAGACCGAAGGCGTCTATATCTTCAGTCATTAAAGCCTGTTTCATTTTTTCAAGGTTTTGTTTTGCTTGATCATAAATGACTTTTTTATCAGGATTTAGAAAATGATGCACTTCTTGAGAAAATCCTCGAGTTGCATTTTCTTTTCCTTTCCCAGAGTACCATACAATCATTCTTTTTTGGAGATTTTCTTGGGTGTCTTTTGATAGCTGAATGGGTAAAACTTGAATCTTTTTTTCGATGGGATTAGCTGCTAATAGTTTGACTCCACCATAGATGCCTCCAGCCGGATCTTGCCATCCACCGCCAACTCCGATGAGCTTTTCTACGATGATCGCATCTTTGATCAAGTCGTCTTTGCTTCGGTTTTCATTTACCATGGTATATAAACCTTTTAATATAGCTGCACTTAAGATGCCACTAACTCCCAGACCGGTCCCTTTTGGTAATGAGGAGTACGTTGTGATAGAAAAACCTCCGCCAAGGCGCTCTAACTGTGTGGCAAGAGGCGTCTGCTCATCAATTAGCCCTGAAGTAAAAAGAGATGCTTTTAACAGGCATAATGGGTCTTGCAAGGAATGTAAGTTAGATAATTGGTGAAGATCTTGGATGTCTTCGATAAGTCCTAGGTCTATGGATCGCAGGAGTATTTTTTTATCTGGTATACGACGTATGAAAACATGAATGGGATTTTTTTTGTCTATTTGAATGGAGACGTTTAAGACTTCTGTCGGTTCTTTTTTTAATTGGGTAATAGCAATCAAGTCGGAGCTGAGTTGACTGCTAAGTTCAATCCGAACCGGGGAGGAAACGTGTAGAATAGTTTTAGAATCGATAGCGATAGTTTTATGGGTAGGGGTGGATCGGGAGGAGGTAAACTGCTCATAGGTTTCTTGAATGATTTTTTCAGTGGAAGGATTCTCTGCGATACCTTTGTTTAAAGAGACAGAGAGGAACAATAGGGTCCAGATCCATACTTTGTGTAATAACATGAAAAAAACCTATTCAAAAATTTTGTAATAGTAAATAAAATAAAATTAACAATTTATTTTAATTCTCATAATTTTAGTATTATTACCGTTTAAAATTCAAGGGAGAATTCGAATATTGCCTTTTAGGAAATTTTTTGATGAAAAAAAGTCATTGAAAAGGCTCAGGGAATCGAACCAGTTAAGGATTTTCAACCCTTTTTAGATCCGTAGGAAGAAGAATAATTCTTCTCCCTATAGATGTGTTCTTTCTACTTAAAAGGAGGTAAAGCTAATTATGGCGTTTTGTAGGCCTCTGTCTGAAATCAGCTCTCCAAATTCATTACCTGGAACGATGAGATCTTCTCCAACCCGAATTCCATCGGGTGCATAAATAGCCTCAAAGCTTGTCAATCTCGTTTGAATAGCTTCGCGAC
>JBAXUO010000189.1:0-2944 GCA_037129625.1 Chlamydiota bacterium | reverse complement strand
GGGAAATGTTATTTCTTGGGGATCTGCTGGTAAAGCGAATTTCTCAGGTTCTCGAAAATCATCAGCTTTTGCGGCTACTGTAGCTGCGCAGATGGCTGGTAAAGAAGCTATGACTTATGGAATGAAAGAGTGTGAGGTCAACTTAAATGGACCCGGAGCGGGACGAGAGTCAGCTGTTCGGGGCTTGCAAAGTGCAGGGCTTATACTAACGATTATAAGAGACAAGACGCCAATCTCACACAATGGTTGTCGTCCTCGTAAGAGAAGACGTGTGTAAATCTTGAGGAGAGAACTATATGTCAGTTAAGTATGGTAAGTTTGAATTACCGCAATCCATTCAAATGGATGAGTCGAAGAGTACAATTAATACGACTCGATTTATTGCGGAACCTTTTGAGAGGGGTTTTGGGCATACGATGGGAAATACTCTTCGTCGGATTATGTTAAGTTCGATGGAAGCGCCCTCTGTTATTTCCGTCCGGATGGAAGGAGTTCCTCATGAGTACATGGCTATCGAAGGAGTTATCGAGGACGTTATATATATTCTTTTAAATTTCAAAGAAGCTTTATTAAGAAGTCTTACGATGAATGCAGAAAAAGGCGTTAAGCAAACTGTTATTCTTTCGAAAGTTGTAGAAGTTACAGACGATCAACTGGAAAAAGGAAAAGGATCTTATAAAGTAACCTTGAAAGATTTGATTGAATCACCGGATTTTGAAATTGTAAATCCTGACCTTCATATGTTTACTGTAACTAAGCCATTTTTGAAGAGAATTGATATTCGTGTCGGTATTGGACGCGGATATGTTTCCAGTGAACGTCATTATCCATTTGAAAAAATGGCGAATGAAATTTTGATAGATTCTTGCTTTTCACCTGTGCGTTTAGTTAATTATTACGTAGAAAATACTCGTGTAGGCCAAGATACTGACTTTGATCGTCTAATTTTAGATGTTACGACAGATGGAAGGATTACTCCCCAAGAAGCGCTTTCTTTCGCTTCTCAAATGGGAATTACCCATTTGCATGTGTTTGATTCCCTAAAGGAATTTACGATTTCTTTTGATAAGGGATTAATTGAAGCTAATCGTGAGAAGGAAGAAATTTTACAAAAACTTTCTCTTAAAATTAGTGAAATTGAACTTTCGGTTCGATCCACCCATTGTTTGTCGACGGCTAGCATTGAAACTATTGGTGAGTTAGTCGTAATGTCCGAACCTGAAATGTTAAAGTTCAGGAATTTTGGAAAGAAATCCTTAACTGAAATTAAGGAAAAACTTCATGAAATGCATCTTGGGTTAGGTTTTGATCTATCTAAATTTGGAATTAATCGAGATAACGTAAAGATTGTTATTGCTAAGTATCTTGAAGAAAATAAGGGAAGAAAAAAGAAGAGAGAAGATGAACAATGAGACATGCTAAACATACATTTAAAATTGGTCGTACATCCTCACATCGACGTTGTATGATTGCCAATATGCTAAAATCACTTGTCGATCATGAAAGAATTCAAACGACAGTTACCAAAGCAAAAGAATTGAAACGACATGCTGATAAATTGATTACGTTAGCTAAGAAAAATACTCTAGCTAGTCGACGTATAGCTATTGCTCGTTTGCAAATTACTTATAATGCACTTTCTCCAAAAGAAGCTAAAGCTGTAAAAACGGGGGATCTTTCCTCTTATAATACAGATCGTAGAGTCATTAAGAAGCTTTTTGATGTGTTGAAAGATCGTTATGCTACCCGCAATGGGGGCTATACACGAGTGATTAGAAAGGGCAATCGAGTAGGGGATAATGCTCCTCAGTGCTATATCGAGTATATTGAGTAAGAGTCTTCTGGGGAGTATTATCACTCCCCAATTTTTTTTTAATTTTCTTGTTTTTTAGTGGAATTTTTTATATATTTTTCTCCCAAAAGAGGAAAATTATATGTCTATTACAAATATCAATGTGCCTTATCAACCCATTTTAGATGGACAAAAAGAATTAAATAGTTTGCCTGTTTCTCATGAAGAACCAAAAAAAGAGCTTTTTTGTCGTGCGCGTTGTTGTAACGATTCTTATCTCCTTTCATCGAAAATTAAACGATTAGTTTGGCAGGGAGTAGGGTTTTTAGGGGCTGGGGCTTTCATCTCTTTCATTGGAACCGGTATGGGTTTAGCCCAAGGTGTAAAAACGGGGCTTTTTGTTGCAGGTAAAGCAAGTATATTTTCTGGTTTTGGCTTAGCAGGATTGACCGGGGAGCTAACAGGCGAGCTTATTTATCATTCATGTAGAAAAATCGAATCTGCTTCTGTAGAAATACATAGAAGATTTTGGGGAATTGTCGGATCTGTTTTTCAAATGATAGGAGCTGTGGGTTTAGCAGCTGGTGGCGCTATGTTGGTTTCAAATGCTTTTACAGAGAAGGATTCTACTGATTCTACAACTTATTTTTTAGCTGCTGAAGTTGTTAGTCTCGTTACAGGTGCAATAGCAGGTATTGGCGTTGCTGTCGGTATGGGTATCGAAAAACTTCGCTCCCCCACTTAAGTGGATACGGTTGCATAGAAATTTTGTGATTCGATTGAACCGGATTTATACGTTGGATTTTTTTGGTGTGTGGCCTTTTTTTCTTATTTCTCCTAAGGCGATTTCAAGGATACCTTTTTGCGCCAATGCTTCATTTGCTGATAAGAGATAATCCTCGTCTTCCCAACTATAACAGGCCTTGATTGTCTCTTTGATCATTAGAGCCTCATTTATGAGTTGCTCAGGAACAACCTTTTTAAATAACCTTGCATATTTTCCGGATATCAAATCTTCAATAGTGGTACCTTCGGCGAGGCGACCTTCTCTGTTAATTAAACCTAAGCTTAAAAGGTTTTTGAGCGCTTCGGGCATTCTCGGCTTAATGAGTAGAGCTTTTAAGGCACCCTCTATCATGCTTTTGAGCCTGT
>JBAXUO010000188.1:0-2949 GCA_037129625.1 Chlamydiota bacterium | reverse complement strand
GTTCGATTTGTAGTTGCCAAAACTTTTTATAAAAAACTAAAAATTCTTAGCTTTGTGATAAAAATTATCTAGCCAAATGGAACCACTTTAAACTGGGGTCGCTTTATAGACAAACAGTAGAAAAGTCAGCCAAAAAATCGCCGCAAAGCCCTTTTCTAACCTCAAGGTGATGCTTCGAAGGCCGGAGAGGCACACGACTTCGTGTACCTCTCCGCGTTAACCGACGAAACCAAATGAAACCAAACTTAAGAACTTTGCAAAGTCAGAGACTCTGCTGTTTTATTTTTTAGTTTTTTTTTTGAATTTTAGTTCCCATATTCCAGCATTATAGTTGCTCTCTATCGGTTCTGGGAAAACCGGGTAAGGAAGTACAACCTCTTTACTGTATTTTTTTGAACCGGTTGTTGAAATGGAAAAAAGATCTTCTTCAATGGTATAGTTAAGCTCTGATTCCAGAACACCCGGTAATTCTGCAATTATTTGAATCGTATCGTCTGTTTTGAAAATATCAACGATTGGTTCTCGAGCATCTTGAACAACAGTCCCTTTGTCGGTTTTCTTAATGTTCCCAAAAGGTTGAACTACAGGAGTCTCTTTTCCATCTTTCCCAACAATATTTCGAACGGAAAAACCAAAGATTCCTTCACGTCCATTTGATTTAAACTCTCCCTCTTTTTTTAGCTCGCCACCGGCTTCTTCCACTTTTTGAGCTAAATCGACTAATTTATTGATGCCGTCAAAAAGACTCCCTAAACCCCAGGAGTTACTTCCAAAATCGATATCTAATTTTGGCTCTTTTTTTTTCTTTTTTTCATTCATATCAAACCTCTACTAAATTCTTATCACAAAAAAAAAGGGTCCCATTAATCCACTCAGTAAACAATTACAAGAGGAGAACAGTAAATTAGCAGGACCCGTAAATTAATATTTCATTTTCATACTGCTGAATTTTTTATCAGAGTCTTTGTCTTCTTTCTCGTCTTTTTTTGATAGTAACTGACGCAATTTGTCCAGTTCTTTAAAATCCATGCCATTTTTTATGGTTTGTGCTTCTATTTCAGCCTTTCTTATCTGATTGTCAAGAACGGCTTTTTGATTTTCCGAAACATGTGTCCGTTTTGTTAAATTATGTAATTTTATTTGAGAAATGTACAAATTTAACAAAACATTTTTGGCAGACCCCTTGAGTCTTGGAACTTTCGTTGATAGTTTTGATCTAGTTGCTGCTTTTTTATTCATACCATCATTAAGCGTTTTCATTTACAGCCTCCTTTAGTATTTTTTTTGTAGGAAGAACTTCTGCTTTACTACTAGAAGTCTTTTCCTTTTCCTTTTCCTTTTCCTTTTCACAGCCACAAAACTTCTCTATCGCTTTGTCTAGAACCTTTTGCACTCCAAGAAGATTCGATGACGCTCCGCTACGCGATGTTTCCGAACCCAAAATATCAAAACAAATGCTACGAAAAACTTCATCTTCGTGCTTGATAAACGATTTACCATGGTTCATTGTTGCTATACACTTGGCTATCATAATAGAGGCCCGTATCGTAGGTGCAAATTCATATTGCCCCGATTCACGAAGCTCTCTTACAATCTTAACAATCTTTGTTGCGTAGTCTCTTGGAAGATTTGATTTAGCTATAACAATCTCCAGTTCTGTTTCTTCATCAAATAATTGAAGATCCAACGTGATCATTCGATCTCGCAGCGCATCTTGAGAACGATAAACTCCCGCATATTCCTCCGGATTACTCGTAAAGATAGCTCGAAAGTTTGGATGGACTTGAAGATACTCTAGCTTGCCTTCTCTTCCTGGAGGAGGACTTATAAATCCCTCCTGAAGAATCGGAAGCAGAACATTGTTTGCTTCCGGACGAGATCGGGTAAATTCATCATAAATCAACGTAAATCCATGTTCGATAGCAATTAATAAATGCCTGTCTGCCCATTGTTTATCTACATGTTCCTCAATTTTGAGAACTGTATGAATAAAATTATCGCGAACTTTTGTCATCTTATAACCAAAATCTCCACCAAGAAGCTCTCTTGTTCCTATTTCTTCATCTCCATGAATCAACATTACCGGACGCCCTAGCTTTTCAGCGATGCGTAAAGCAAGTGCTGTTTTTCCGATCCCTGATGGCCCACGAAAATGGATGGGGAAATTTGCGTTCAAATAAGTTAACGCTCGACTAATCGTTCTCTTTATAAACGGTGTCTCAACAAAGCCAAGAGGTGAGGTTGGCTCCAATGTGGTTATATGTCCCTCTTTTGTATACATAAAAATAATCTCCTACATTGTTCAAATTAAAGATGAAAAAATAACTTTTTCATCTCGGTTTAATTACACAACGCCACTTCTCTCGAATTTAAAATAAATTAACCTTGTCTTTGGTCCCATCCACCGTCCATTACAAATAGAACGGATGCCTTGCCCTTGCGATGAAAAACCTGTCCTTCCCCATCACAACTTAAACTTTGTTATAGTCTTTAGCCGTCCCCTAATAACAACAATAGCCCTTACTTCTGCAGTAGGGCTCTTAGTTTCTCCGCTGAAACTTCCGGGATCTTTAGCTTTTCATTGGGTGTAGAAATCTTTGCTTTAATAGCTTTATTTTTTTTTGCTTTTTCAGCACCCTTTGGGGTCTTCGGTTTTTCCGTAACTGTCGGCGTCATTACTTTAGTAACCGCAGCAGGAATCTTCGGCTTCTCGGTAACTGTAGGAGCCTGTGATTTAAAAGCAGTAGGAATCTTTGCTTTTTCAACAATAACTTCCGCAGTCTTGGGCTTCTCGGTAACTGTAGGAGCCTGTGATTTAAAAGCAGTAGGAATCTTTGCTTTTTCAACAATAACTTCCGCAGTCTTGGGCTTCTCGGTAACTGTAGGAGCTTGTACTTTAATAGCAGCTGGGATTATCGGCTTTTCAACAATAACTTCCGCAGTCTTGGG
>JBAXUO010000187.1:0-2951 GCA_037129625.1 Chlamydiota bacterium | reverse complement strand
AGACCAATTTCTCGAAGAGCACGAGCATATCTGGTAATAGAATCCATCATTAAAATAACTGATTTTCCTTGATCTCGAAAATATTCTGCAATAGCGGTTCCTACCAGTGCAGCGTTGATACGTAGCTGAGGGGCTTGATCAGAGGTAGATACGATTACGATAGAGCGTTTCATGCCTTCGGGCCCGAGATCATTTTGTATAAATTCACGAACCTCTCTTCCTCTTTCTCCAATAAGAGAGATCACGTTCACATCGGCAACGGCATTTCTAGCAATCATACCGAGGAGGGTAGATTTTCCCACTCCGGAACCTGCAAAAATACCTATTCGTTGACCTTTACCGCAAGTTAGGACGCCATCGAGGCATCGGACGCCGACGGATATAGGTTTATCGATGAGAATTCTTTTTAAAGGATCCGGTGGGGAGTTAATGATGGGATATTCTTCATGGAGTTCTAAAGGTCCTTTTGTCTCCACATCGATGGGGTCTCCGAGTCCATTTAAAATTCTTCCAAGAAGCTGAGGTCCTACTTTAATATGAAGGGAAATACGTAAGGGAATAACTTCGGACGAAGGGCCGATACCGGCCGTGGTACCTAAGGGAGATAAAAAGGCTTCATCTTTTGTAAAGCCTACAACTTGAGCAACCAGTGGGGTTCCTTCTCTTTTGATAAGGCAGATTTCTCCCATTTTAACATGGGGAACAACGGCTTTGATTAGCATGCCGACAGATTCTGTGATTCTACCGTGAACAGTAGAAAGCTCTACTTCTTCTAAGTGAGCGATAATAGAATCTAAAGAGGTACTTGAGTCCATATTAGATTTGAATACTCATGATTTGTTTAAGGCCGGAAATAACGTTATTTAACATGATTGCGGAAAACTCGACAGCTTGCTGGGCTTGAGATAATTTGGCTTGGATTAAAAGCATATCGGCAATGGGTAGAGGATTTCCCCCGGCGCTTATATCTTTTAATTTACTTTGTATATTTATGAGTTGAGATTCTCCTTGCGTTAAGTAGCCCAAAAACTTAGCAACAGGGGACCCTCTTTCTTTTATTTCCGGTGCCTCTTCAATTTTTGCACCGAGTTTCTTTGCTGCCGATTGAATATGATCTTTGGAATCATTTAGTTTTGTATCTAAAAGTTTTTGGTGAGATCGTTTCAATTTTAAATTGGAGGATCTAAGAAAAGACTCAGTTTTTTTACTTTGTTCTTTAATAGATTCCACTTGGCCTAAAAGAGAACTAAGGGTGGGTTCTACTCCAAAAATGGGACCTGTCTGAGCGAGCGCAATCGGAGTGGTTCCGCCGGGTGCGCTTTCTATAGGGTTTCCCGGGGCGCCTTCTTTCATATAAGACTCAAATGAAGAAGGTTTTCCTTGGGGAAGTTCTTCCTTAATACCTTCTACACTTTTGGGGCCGATAGGTCCTTGAATTTTTTCCGGATTAGTCATCTACTTTTCTTTTTTCTTAGTTTGTTTTTTAGGGGTAGCTAAAGAGGCGGGGCTTGGAGCTTTTTTAATAAATTTCTCACGAAAATCCAAAGCGGTTGTCGAGAGTTTTTGGATCATGTTATCGGATGAATGAGACACTTCTTCCAAAAGTTTTTCTCCTTGAGCGCCTTCAGATGGCATCCAACTTAGGGTAAGTCCTAAAAAAGATTTAGCCATTTCATTTTTGGGTTCTTTATCTAAGACTTTTTTGAAGATAACGGCAGCTTCTTGGAGTTTTAATTGGCAAAATAACAGATATCCTCTGCCGATTTCAATAATAGAATTATTGGGTTGTAAGAGGGAGCAAACGGCGAAGAGTTTTTTTGCAGAATCCTCATCACTTTGGTTGATAGCAATGAAGCCTCCTTCGAGAAACATGAAGAAATCTTCGTCGTATTTTTTGTATAAGGACATATTTTTTCTCCTTGATTTTTTTATTGAATTTTTAGGTTTCTAATAGTATTCATTGCTACGCTAGCCATGGAGTTAAGCAAATTGGAAATAGTATCTGTCATTGTGCTGAATTTCCCCATAGCTAATTCTAGTGTAAGAAATTTACCGACATCGATTGTACCAGTCGAGCCTGTACTAAGACTGGAGATTTGCTTCGAGAGTGCGTCTGACTGTGTTTTATAAATTGATATTAGCTCAGTCAGAGAAATTGAGGGTCCAGGGAATACTGACATTGTAAGGTCTCCTTATTTAATTGCAGTGATTACTTTTTCTAAAGCGGAATATCCTTCCAGAACTTTTCCAAGAGATTCTAATTCCTTAGAATTTTTCTCTGTTCTCAGAGTGTTTTTAAGCTCGTGGCTTTTTTTTTGGATCGAAGAAAGGGTTTCTTTCTTTTTTCCTAAACTTGATTTGATTTCTTTTTCTAAATCAAACTCAAATTTCTTTTGTCTTTCTAATCCAACCATAATTTTCCTTTTGTTTTCACTAAGGTCCAAAATCAATTTTATATTTTATTCCCTCTTTTTCAAGAAGAATCGTATTTGCCTGAATGGAAGATACCTTCATTCCATCTAATAATTCACCCGCAGTTACGATTTTTCCATTGGCAATAATTCCATAATTCTTTGAATCTCTTTTTGCAATCCCGGAAATTTTATATTTCGAAGTAAGATCGATTCGAGCCGCTTGCGCTGTTGTTTCAATAGCTAAGTTTTGCACCGTTCGTATCCCCGGTAAGTTTTTCACTTCGTGCAAAAGCTTTTTATATGAGGAGGTGTCTTCTTCGCTATATCTTCCACCAAGAACCAAGTTGCCGTTAACCACTTGAAAGGAAAGGGCACTAAATCCTTTAGCAATTAGAAGAGAAGTGATCTGCATATTTAACAGCTCTTCGATGGTAATTTTATTTTCCAAGCGACCGACGTAAGGGAAATTGACATTGAGATATTCTGCAAGATTTCCTGCCTCTTCGGCTGTTTTTACATAACCGACGACTTCGAATT
>JBAXUO010000186.1:0-2977 GCA_037129625.1 Chlamydiota bacterium | reverse complement strand
TCTTTCGCGTCTTGCAGTTTCAATTTTGGTTCCTATGGTGGTTAAGCCTGTGGTTACTTTTCTTGTAGCCCAACTCAGTCCTTGACCTATTTTTTCCGGAATTCCTATGCGATCTGAGAGTTCTATTACGGTAGCGACTGCTAAGGTTGTGGTGATAGATGTGCTTATATTTTCCAAGGTTGGGAGGGCGCTGTTTATTTTGTTATAAAGAGAAACTAAAGTCATAAATACCTCATTTTAATAATCGTTTTAATTATAACTAAATTATATCAAAATTAATCTATTAATTAAAGTAAAATAAACATTATTAATAAGTTAAAATATTTATATTAATACAAATTTAACCTATTTTTATAGGAAAATATTCGGATTCACTGTACATTTTTTTTGAAAAGGAGTCCCTATGTGGCCGTTTACTAAGAAAAATTATCTACCCACAGTTACCTTCGCAACTACCTGCTGGGAAAAAGATTGGAAGCTCCTCCTTGAAGATCCAGAATACCTAGAAAAAAAACAGATAGGTCATCATCTTTTCCCTTTTTCAAAAAAAGTTTTGGTTATTAATAACGTACTCGATGAACAAAAAGTCATCGAAAAAGCTCAAAAGAAAGTATCCCAAGGTGTTCTTACTAACTACTATCTTGCCAGAGAACTAGCCTCTGAGGTTCTTTCTTTTTTTCAGCTCAAGAAATCGGACTTTGTTACCGACGGCACTTTCGGAGCTTCCAACGAATGGGTCTACTACAATGCTATCGGAGTGCTTAGCGCCATTTATACTTGTGAGACCGATTATCTTCTCTATTTAACAGGGGATGTATATCTAGAAAATGCAGTCGATTGGATTCCTACAGCTTTAAAAAAAATGGAAAGCAAGCATCGGATTAAAGTGGCGAACCTTGTATGGAATCAACGCTTTCATGAAGCCAAAAAAGAATCTTTCAAAGAAGAAAAAGATTTTTATGTTTCAAAAGACGGATTTTCGGATCAGTTTTTTTTAGTGAAACGAAAAGATTTTAGACAGCCTATCTATAGCGAAATTCGTGCAGACGCTTCTCATTTTCCAAGAGGGGACGTTTTCGAAAAAAGGGTATATAGCTATATGAAAAATCATCGATGGCATAGAATCACATTTAAGCGTGCATCATACATCCATGAGAATATCTAGTTATGCCGGTATTTACAAAAGAGAGTTTGGAAAGTTTACGACAAAAAATCGATTTGATGGAAGTTTTGTCGTCCCATGTCCAATTTACAGGGAGCGGAGCTTTTTATAAGGCCCGTTGCCCCTTTCATGAAGAAAAAACACCTTCTTTTATCATCAGAAAAGGGGACAGCCATTATCATTGTTTTGGTTGTGGAGCCCATGGAGATGCCATTCATTTTTTGATGAATTTTCAAAAAATGAGCTTTGTAGAATCCGTCGAGTTCCTAGCCCAAAAGTTTCATGTACATTTGGAATATACTGAAGAAAAAGATCTTTCTTTGGGGTTTTCCAAAACCGTTTTTAAAGATGTCTTAGAAAAGGCTGCCAGATTTTATCACTTTCTCCTTCTCCATACCGAAGAAGGACATACTGCATTAGCTTATTTGTATAGTCGGGGTATTGATATTGAATTTATAAAATCGTTTCAAATCGGATTCGCATCAAAAAAAAATTTACTTTGTAAATTTATGCAAACCCAGAAAGTAGAGAATAAATGGCTAGAAGAGGTGGGACTTCTCAGACCCGGAGAAAAAGAGTTTTTTTATGATCGGATTATGATCCCTATTCGAGATCCTATGGGTGCTGTCATCGGCTTTACAGCAAGAAAATGGAAAGAAGAAACTTTCGGCCCCAAGTATGTGAATACTCCTGAGACTCTATTATTTAAAAAATCGAAAGTTCTTTTTGGACTTAATTATTCTCGCAAACGGATTGCGAAAGAAAGAAAAGCATTAATTGTCGAAGGCCAAATTGATGCCCTTCGATTGATCCATGTGGGATTTACATTTACTGTTGCAGGTCAAGGTACCGCTTTTGGGGAAGAACATGTGAAAGAACTGATTCATCTTGGCGTTACTGAAGTCTTTTTAGCTTTTGATCCGGATAAGGCAGGACAGGAAGCCGCGATGAAAGTGGGAAACTTGTTTCAAAAAGAGGCGATTGAAGTCAAAGTGCTTGCCCTACCTGTTGGAAAAGACCCTGATACGATGATTAGAGAAGAAGGTCCCATGGCCTTTGAAAAGTTATTAGAAACAGGTGTAGATTATCTTTCCTTCTTATTTCAGAAAAGATCCCAAGAAATAGATATCCGATCTCCTGCCGGTAAAAATGCAGTCGTTCTTAGCATTACTAAACAAATGCAAGAGTGGAAAGAACCTTTGATGATACATGAAAGTATCAGGAAACTCTCCGAGATAGCCAAGGTTCCTCAAGAGATGTTGAGAGTCGATTATAAGGTACACAAGGAAGCTCCTTCACAAGCGCCCCAAATATCAAACGTTGATCCCGATAAAGTTTTGGAAATGGATATCCTTCGCTGGCTTTTTTCTTTGGGAGATAGTCTATCACTGTTAGTAGAAATGGCAACTGTGAACCTTTCTGCAGATTATTTTCGAGTTGAGGGGTGTAAGCGCCTATATCAAAAATATATCGATGCTAATTTGCAAAAAAAAGGGAAAGATCTCCTTTTTTTTGCAATGGACGATGCCGAAGAACAAAAGATTTTATCTGAAATGTTTCATAAAAAAATAAATGCCGATAAAGCAAAAGAAGCTCTGAAAGAATCGATTCAGAAAATGCTAGATAGACATTGGATGGACCAAAGGGAAAAAATTCGAACTCGATTACAAGAGAAGGATTGCACAGAGGAAGAGGCTGTTTTTTTAGCTAAGAAATTTGATGAGCTGAAAAAAAACCGTCCTGAAGTGGTAATTCCTTCTCTTGTTGAGCGACAATTAGGATTGCCGCTTAGCGACAATTATCTTTGCCGGTAAA
>JBAXUO010000185.1:0-2979 GCA_037129625.1 Chlamydiota bacterium | reverse complement strand
CAATAAATGCAGGTCCCCCATTAAAAAAAGCAGCAGAGACGGAATCTGCAAGTAATATACTGCCACCAGTAGATTTGGACACAGATTTGCGGTAAACTAGAAGCCAAGCCAAGGGAGGCTAATATGACCGCATCAGAAAAGCGAGACTATAAAGTGGAGGCCAGGGTGCCAAAACGATGGTCAGCTGGACGTAAAAAAGAAGCCGTTTTGAGATTATTACAGGGAGAACCGGTAGATAGCTTAAGTCGAGAATTAGGGATTACCATTTCTCAGTTAGAAGAATGGAAGCAAACTGTATTAGATCGAATGGAGATTCTTTTGAAAGCTCGAACAGTAGAGCCTCTTGAAGCGGAGTTAGATCTTGCTAAGAAACGTATAGGAGAGCTCTGTATGGAAAACGAGCTACTCCGAGAAAAAAGCAAGAAGCAAGGGGTTTTTTGGGGCGGGAAGTGGTAGAGATGGGCCAAACCATTTCCCCGAGCAGTAAAAAGACATATGGGCTCAAAAGAGTTTGCACAGTTTGGGGTGTTGCAAGGTCAACCGTGTATGCGAAAAAAAGGCAGTCTTGTTCCGGAAAAAGAGGACCCAAGCCTTTAGTAGAAGAAGGAAGGCTTTTAGAAATGATCCAAGAAGATATTAAAGGCTCACCTTTTAAAGGAGAAGGTCATCGGAAAGTTCATGCTCGCCTTAAAAGAAAAAATATAAAGACAGGAAGAAATAGGGTTCTAACTGTGATGAGAAAAAATCAACTTCTCTCTCCTCATCGAAGTCCGTATAAGACTCCAAATCCACATGATGGCCAAATCATTACAGAGGCTCCGAATATAATGTGGGGCTCCGATGGAACTAAAGTAAAGACTGTGGATGATGGTTGGGTTTGGGTATTTTCTGTTGCAGAGCATTGGAATACAGAATGCCTTGGTTGGCATGTGTGTAAAAAGGGAGACCGCTTTTCGGCTTTAGAGCCAATACTTCAAGCTGTGAGGCAGGTTTATGGCTCTCTAAGTAGAGGGGTAGCTACCGGCTTAAAGCTGAGGATAGATAACGGAACCCAATATACCTCAGATTACTTTCTAGGCCAGATAAAGTATTGGGAAATAGAAAATAGCTTTGGACTTGTGAATCAACCAGAAAACAATAGGGTTTCAGAGAGGTTTCATCGGACATTAAAAGAGCAAGTAATTGAGGGTAGGGTTTTCAGAAATAAGGGTAGACTGATACTGATTTTCTCAAAAGGACCTAACACATAATAATTAACAACATAAAAACCAATGACTTAAAAAGTTTACTGAAACAAAAATAAAAATTAAGTAAAAAATATAAATAGATAAAATTTCTAATACTGTTAAAATAAATCCCGATTTACATTTTAGGAATATTTTATGGCGGTTTCTTTTTCCAACCCAACAGCTTACAATCCAAATGACGTATGTGGTATTTGCCGAGAACCTCTAGAAAAAAAGCAAGTAGTCGCTCACGATGGACCTAACGGAGCCAATCATCCAATGCATAAAGCATGCGTTCGCGAATGGTTAAAAGTAAATCCAATCTGTCCTTTTTGTCGAAAAGGTGTAAATACAAAATCTCTTCTTTCATGGAAAGAAAAAGCGCCAGCAATAATAAAAGAAATTGTAGTAAAAACCTTAGCCGCATTAGCAATGACGGTGTACTTAGCAGTAATAATGGTACCCCGAATCGCATTAGCTATTGGAGCTGTCTATATTGTTATTGGAGCAGAAGCGGGAGTGGCCATAACAATAGCAGCAGGAATCTTTGCAGCTATTGGTGCTACAATAATAGAAGTTGCACTGAAAAAAGCTATAAGAACTATCAAGGCTGCAAGGGCTGAAAAATCTGCAAGATTTGTATCCGCATTAAATGAACTACAAAAATCCATGGCAACCGTAACACAAAGATACCTAGATAAAAGCCTAAATGATCACCACAGAAGAATAAGAAGACTAGGTACATTATTAACACCAGAATTAAGAAGTAAGCTAAAAAGATCCCAAGATAGACACTTTATTGACCTATCCAAAATAATGGACAAGGCCGTTTCCCTGAATATGTAAGGCACGTGTAACCTTCTAACAAGGCAAAAATAAGATTGCTAAATCTGTTAAAATAAATCACAATCCACCCTTTAGGAATGTTTTATGTCAGTTTCTTTTAATAAAACAACAGCTTTCAATCCAAATCATGTATGTATTATTTGCCAAAATCCTCTAGAAAAAAAGCAAGTTGTCGCTCATGATAGCCCTAACAGAGCCGACCATCCCATGCATAAATCCTGTTTGCAGGTATGGATTAAAACAAATCCAATCTGTCCTTTTTGTCGAAAAGGTATAAATACAAAATCTCTTCTTTCATGGAAAGAAAAAGCACCTCCAATAATAAAAAAGATTGTTGTAAATACCTTAACAGCACTAACAATGATAGTATTCTTAGCAATAATAACGGTTCTTCCAGCCGCATTAGCCGTTGGCGCCGCCTATATTTCTGCAGGAGCAGGGATGGCTATAGCAATAACTGCAGGAGCCACAGCAGCTATAGGAGCTGCAATAATAGAATCTGTAATAATAAAAACTGTCAGATCTGCAAGAGCTGAAAAATCTGCAAGATCTGTTTCCCAGTTAAATGGACTACAAAGATCTATGGCAAATGAAATACAAAATTACCAAGATGAAATGCTAGATTATCACCACAGAAGACTAAGAAGACTAGGTCCATTATTAACACCAGAATTAAGAATTGAACTACAAAGATCCCAGACTAGATTTCTAGGTGAACTACACGACATAACAGAAGAGGCCCCACGCCCTGTCGTTACCCACAAATGTTAAGTAATTTATCAACCATCCTTACCTTTTTAAAGGGTTAAAGAAATATAGGCTCTTTTACTGCCAATAGCACAGCTCATACCCTAATTCCAAGAGCTCTTTCCATCCACATCGGATGCTCCACATACCATTGCACCGT
>JBAXUO010000184.1:0-2980 GCA_037129625.1 Chlamydiota bacterium | reverse complement strand
TTGCGCTCCATATTTGCTTTTGCGTCTTCAATCGCATGGGATACACACTCTATACCTATCACCTTTTGCACCGACCTCGCCAAAAGTAGAGCCAGAGTCCCCACCCCACAATAGGCATCTAAAACAACCTCTTCCCCCTCCACAGCCGCAAAATCCCTGACCTGATCATACAAAGCTTCGGCTTGCAAAGGATTGACTTGAAAAAAGGATGAGGGTGATATCGTAAAAGAAAGACCGCAAAGGATTTCTTCAATACGCCCCTCCCCCGCAAGAGTTTGAAATCGCTCACCTAAAATAACATTGTCTTGAGGTCTATGGATATTATGAACAACCCCTCTAATAGCACTCATCCTTTCCATCAAAATTTTTGCCAAAATCTCTAAAGACGCCCTCTCTTCTTCCGGAGCTACTAAAATTACCAATACTTGCTGAGTATGGATAGCCGTACGAATCAAAACATGACTCAAACCATCTATTGGATGATCTTTTACTATTTTTCGTATCTCCTGAAGAACACTTTCACCCAATTCACAATGAATTTTGCATGACTGCACTTCCACTTGATCATGCGTATTTCTTGCGTATAACCCTAAAACGCCCATCTTTACCGGCATTTGAATTTTATTTCGATACCCCAAAGGTAAAATAGAAGGCTTACATGGTAGAACCTCGACTTTCTCAATTTTTCCAATTCTCTCTAAAGCGTCCTTTACCCTCTGTGTTTTTACCTTCAACTGCTCCTCATAGGCCAGATGCATCAGCTGACATCCCCCACAAAGGCCAAAAAGCGAACAAGCCGGAGAAATTCTATATGGGGACTTTACAAGCCACTCTACAACGGAAGCTCTCGCAAAATTCTTTCTTTTTTCATAGACTTTTGCCAAAACAGTTTCCCTAGGCAATCCCCCATCGACAAAAACCGTAAAACCTTCGAACCGACCTACGCCTTCCCCGTTAATACCCAATCTTTCTATATATATTTCAATCTCTTGTTCTAGAATCAAATCCACAAAAAACACGCCCTCATATTACAACACCTGTCCATTTTACCTGAATTTACCCTAAAAACAAACTCAAAGATGCAAATAGGTTTCTCTAAAATTTTTTTTATATTTTAAGATCTCAAAAAAGATTACATTAGAGGTAATAGGAGCTTTTATGCATCTAAAAACTAAAGTTTCTCTTTGGCTTGTCCTTTTTGTGGTTTTTTTAGACTTTATGGGTTTTGGTCTCGTCTACCCCATGTTTTCCTCTATGCTTTTTCTACCCGACAATTCTCTTTTAGCAGACAAAACTTCTGATCACGTAAGAGGTATCTATTTAGGCATCCTTTTAGCCGTACCCTCTATAGCACAATTTTTTTCCGGCCCTATTCTCGGCTCTCTGTCCGATCAAAAAGGAAGAAAACCTCTATTTCTTTGGAGTATTGGACTCGCTGTTTTTGGCTACATGAGTTGCATCCTGGGAGTTTTGATAAATAGCATCCTTTGTTTAATCTTGGCTCGATTTATTATTGGGATCGCCAGTGGAAATGCAGGAGTCGCTTGCGCCACAATAGCAGATCTTAGCGAACCCAAAGAAAAAGCAAAATTCTTTGGTCTATATAGCATGGCCCTTGGAATCGGATTTACTGTCGGCCCCTTCTTAGGTGGTAAATTTTCAGAAACCAATTTTATCCTCCCTTTTGTTATCGCAGGAATCGCAACTATATTGAATTGGGTTCTTATTTATTTTTTCTTTAAAGAAACGCTGACACAACGAACCAAGGCTACGCTTTCATTTACAGAAGGCCTCAAAAATCTTAAAAAAGCTTTTCACATGTATAATTTAAGAACCCTTTTTGTAACCGTCATGATCTTTTGTTTTGGATGGTCTTTTTTTTATGAATTCATGCCAGTAACCTGGATTTTAGAATTTAAGTTTAATCCTTCTAAAATTGGGCTTTTTTATGCTTATGGCGCCGCATTTTATGCTCTGAGTTCCGGATTTCTGATCCGCCCATTTCTCAATCGCTTTAAACATCTTTCGATTATCTTTTATTCTTTAGCCACTCTGGGCTGCCTTATTTTTTCTATTGCTTTTTCCTCACATGTTTTTCTGATATGGATTTACCTCCCTATTATCAATTTTCTAACAGCCTTAATTTTCCCCACCTATTCAGCTATGGTTTCTGATTCAGTTGATAAAAATTCTCAAGGAGAAATTTTAGGCATATTACAATCTGTCGAAGCCGTAGCTTTAGGGCTCAGCCCTCTCGCTGCCGGGGCTATGCTTGCAGCCCACCCCCATATGCCCATGTTTTTAGGAGGTTCTGCTATCTTACTCGCTACCATTTTGTTTGGGCTTCTACTACGAAAAAAAATCTTTCTAAACCAAACAAAAAGCTAGAAAATTTTTATGAAAATCACTTTTCACTTCTGAGAAAACGTAATGCTTACCTTCTCCATCGGATTGATTCTGTTATTCTCCCTTGCAGGATTTCTTATTTTTGTATGGAAAAATAAATCATCTATCCCTGTATCACCCATCCATTCATTTATCCGACCCACCGAAGTAAAAATTAGTCTAAAAAACATCTGCCACAACTATCTCCTCTTACGAAAAAATACAAACAAACCCATTATAGCCGTTATCAAGGCACATGCTTATGGGTGTGGCTCCCTCCAAGTCGTTACTGCTTTAGAAAAAGAAGGCTGTGATTGGTTTGCCGTCGCTTTTTTACATGAAGCTCTCGTCTTACGAAAAGCAAAAATCCGATCCAACCTATTGATTTTAGGATACACAGACGTTAATGAAATAACCGCTGCTATAAAAAATGACATCGTAGTAACCGTATACGATGAAAATATAGCAAAAAAATATTCCGAAAAAGCGGTCTCTCTTAAAAAGAATCTACGCGTACATGTAAAAGTCAAAACCGGCATGGGACGACTAGGTGTTTTTTCCCATCAAGCCGCCCCATTTTTCCGTACCATTAAAC
>JBAXUO010000183.1:0-2990 GCA_037129625.1 Chlamydiota bacterium | reverse complement strand
GTGAAAGAGAAAAACAATCCGGTAAAGAAAAGAAATAATTTTTTCATTATTCCCCACATTTCAAAATGATAATAGAGTTCACTGCTTCACGAACTTTCCCACCTGCACCGTCGTTTCACCCGTCAGCCGTACAAAAAAGACCCCACTGGGGAAATTGCAAATAATTTTACGACTGAAGAGTGATGCTAACTCTTTTTATTGGCTTTTTTTTCAATCTTATCGGCACGCTTTTCCTTTGGCGTTTTTGCAGGCGCTTTTTTCATATTTTTCTTAACATCTTTCCCTTTTGACATAAATTTATGTTTTACTTGTTAATGTTATTGTGCATTGTAAAAATCCGAGGATTAGATAAAATTAGGAATAAATCTTATAAACTATCATAAATCTCAAGATTTTTCTTGGGAAAGGGTTTACCCATTTTAAGCGAGTCGCTAAGGTTGATGACAACAAGTGCTTTAAAGATTTAAGGACAACGTTCATCAGCAAAATACAAATGAAATATGGTGATATCAACCTGACTGGTACCGTAAGTGACCATAGTAATGAACTCGTTGTTCGGAAGCACTATATTGCGCAAATGGAAGCCGCAAACAAGATGGATGGCTTTTACGTGTTCACCCCGCCGAATGAAACTGAAAATGATTGAAAACGTCAGCTTTTTCCTTACTTCGTTTCCTTACTCCGCCGAACCCGACAGAAATGAAAAAAGCCGCAAACCTGCGGCTTTCCTTTGTAGCGGGGACAGGATTACCTGCGGTGATCCTTTCGGGGGGGCTTTACATCAAATCCCTTCACGAACTTCGTTCGTGGGGTCTTTTTCTTTCTAACCTGTCGGCTGCAAGCAAGCTTGCACCTCCAGTTTTAAAGAAAAATCCCCGTCCCGAAAACGGGACAGGGATTTGTTGTAGCGGGGACAGGATTCGAACCTATGACCTTTGGGTTATGAGCCCAACGAGCTACCTCTGCTCCACCCCGCAGTTTAGGCTTGCAAAGATAATAATTTTCGTAAAGCCAAAACATATGCCGAAAATTAATTCTTCTCTCAATCTCGGTCCTTACACATCCTCTAAAAATTGAAGAATACGAGAAAACATGATACAGATTAGGAAAATGTTAGTAAATAGCTTGACTCTTTATTTAAATAGCTAAATCTGTTAAATTTGTACCCAATAAATAAGAAAACCGACTCCATCAACCATTAAACATTTGCCCTGAAACCCATTTAATTCCTGGATAATGAGAATAAAATCCTTTGCCCTGGCTATGATCATGGTGTGCTTCGCCGTTTATTCATATGCCCAGAATGTACGGACGGATTCCTTAACCGATACGACGTTTGTTCAGAAAAACCTTAAAGAGCATCTTCATAAGCAAAAAGGATATTTTAACAACTCCCAGCTCGGCATCGGAGTCAGAATGGGAATGCCTGTTGTTTCTGTCTCTACCGTTAATGGATACCAGTTTTCACGTGTCTTTTCATTGGGGCTGGGGGTTGGATACTGTCACACCTATGTGCCGCTCTGGACCGTCAAAAGCTGGTTTACGACCATTGCAAAAAGTGACACCAGGGTTGACATTGACGAGATCAACATATTCATTGAGCCCAGAATATTTGTGGGCAATCCAAAAGGTTCCCTTTTTGGCTTTTTTATGCTCGACTTCGGATACTCCTTTTTTCTTTCGTCATATGATCAGAAACTGTCATCACAGGATATATCAGAGTGGCGCAATGCTCACTCTCATCCTCCAATTGGTACCCTTGTGAAAACAAGTTACTCTGGCGGAATTCTAATTGCTCCCGGGTTTGGGTTAAAGACTTTTCTTACCAGAAATTTCAGTCTGAATTTTTCAATTCAGTTGTGCCTTTCTTTGTATAAAAGACATGAGACAGAGGACTACTTTGAAGGTTATAGTGTTGGAAATCAATATTTATATCCCCTGTTTAACATTGGCATTGGATTTTGATTAAAGCTGTTTTTTATTGTGCCGATTTTACCTTTCAGTTATCCCAATTGAAATTACGTGCATTACCCACCCGAAAATCACGGGAAAAAAGAATACCATTCAAGGATCAGGAAGGTACTTGCATACTTCCAGGCCGGTACCATTGGCTGGGCCGGGATATTCATTGTTTCTGCAGTTTATCTTCTGACTACCCTTGTGATCATGCTCTCCCTTGTTTACCTTGGGATGAAGGGTGCCGGTACTTTTAAGTCGCACTTTCTTGAACATCATGAAAAGAGGATCACCGGCATTGTCCTGGTGGCACTGGGGATCCTGGCTTTGTTTGTAAAGTTTTGAGGATTATCATGCCCTCCGGAAAAGAGTCAAAGAGGGATCCGGGTCACAGATAGTTTTTATGAATTTTTATTGATATTCTTTTGATATGTGAATTATTATTATTTTTATATATCAGAAGAAATGGATGATAACAGATTATTTTGATCCTTCGAACAATACCCTTGTGGTTGTACTCAGCGGAGAGATCGCCTTTGATGAGGTATTTGATTGGATCAAGACTGTTACCCCTGCAAGGGTTCCCGTCAGGAAGCTGAAAATGCTGTCGGACGGTTCAGAAGCAAAATATAGTTTTTCAAAAAAGCAGGTTCAGCAATCCGATATAGCAATAACTGAGTTAACCGGCCGTTTCGAGACGATTAAAAATGCTGTTATTCATATTACGCCCATAGAAACTGCCTTTTCGTTTCTTGCCCGCGACGCGATAAAATATCAAAACTATCTTCAGCAGACTTTTTCAACAAAGGAAGCGGCCCTGGAGTGGTTGTTAGCCGACTGATCTATTTATAAAATAAGTCATTGAAAATGACTCACAATGGAAACAGGTAAAAAGAGCTCTTTCCTTGCCGACACCCAAAGCGCAGTAGAGGGGGTATAGTGGGTTATCATAACAACGCTGGTTGTTTCAGTCCTTGCAGCCCGGATTGGTAAAAAGAAAACGATTATTTAACCTTTACCATAGCATCTATGGA
>JBAXUO010000182.1:0-2996 GCA_037129625.1 Chlamydiota bacterium | reverse complement strand
TAAATTGACATTGTCCATCAAGAAAACTAAAATCGGAACGAGATGAGAGCGTCAAGAAAGGGAGGCACCACTATATCATGAAAATCAGTATTTTGAGTTCTGCTTATATATTGAGGCATACACTGGAAGAATCGATTGAGAAAGCGTCAGAGGCTGGTTATGATGCGATCGATTTTTTCGCAAGTTATCCCCATGCTGAGCCGCGGGTCATTGATAAGAAGAGCAGGGAGAAACTTCGTATACTGGCTGACCAACATGGTCTGGCGATTAACCAAATCGCCTCCTACGGAAACCCTACCACCGGTTTTTTTGCTGAGATGGAAGGATACGTTACCGCGCAGATTGAGCGTCTTGAGTTTGCCAAAGATGTGGGTGCCCATCATGTCGAACTAGTACCAGGTTTTACTCGCCCTGATCTTCCCAAGGAATTGACCTGGAAATGGGCAGTGGAAGGTCATAAACGGATTGCTGAATATGGAGAAAAAATCGGTATCCCAATTGCTATTGAATTCGAACCGGTTCAACCCAACCAGGAAATGTGGGGACGACCCATGCCGCCCAATGTTTACGATTTAAAGTCTCTCAAACGGTTCATCGATGATGTGGGTGGAAATTGCCAGGCGAATCTGGATATCGGACATTGCAACATTGTCGCAAAGGGTCATCCCGAAAGCGTCAAAGATGACTTACTTGCCCTCCGGGGATGTATTATTGGGGTTCATTGCAACGATAATGACGGGATTTCGGATTTAAACCTGGTTCCAGGTAGAGGGACGTGCGATTTTTCATATTATATCAATCTTTTAAACGAGATGGGGTATGACCGGTATGTTGGCATCGAACTGGAAGGAGAAGATAACCCCATTCCCGCCGCCAGGGAATCAATCAAACTCATCAAGGATATTATGGTGAAAATTAACGCATATAAATAATTTTTGAGTGGGAAAAGATTCCTTCCCCACCACGGAGAATAGAGGAGATTTTAATATCTTACAAATACCTACAAGCGAACAGTAATGTTCTCATCCCAAACGATATTTTTACGACGTGAGGATCTCTACCGTTAGAATTTTGAAAAATGGGAACCTTACGTCGCATTTTTTATACAAGAACGTGTTTCTTGGAATGACCAATGATAGACTGTATACGGTTCGTGGTCTTTTCATGGTTGGTAACTCCTAAGTTTTGTTCTGTATAGCGGGAGGATTCGTATTAATGGCTGAGTCCATGTTGAAATTGGAATCTATCTCAAAAGAGTTTTCTGGGGTTCCAGTCTTGAATAATATCGATATTGAAATTGAAAAAGGGGAGATTTTCGGCATCATTGGAGAAAACGGAGCCGGTAAATCCACTCTTGTCAAAATCATTGGTGGTATCTATCAACCTTCGAAGGGAAACATATATATACAGGGGGAAAAAGTTGAAATAAGAAACTCAATAATAGCCAAAAAGATGGGTATTAGCATGATCGCTCAGGAACTCAATCTGATCGAAACCCTCAATGTCTTTGAAAATATTTTTTTGGGATATGAATATATAAAAGGCATCCTTCTCAATAAAAAGGTCATGAAAGAAAAGACGAAAGAACTTTTAAAAGAGTTGAAAACTGAAATCTCCCCCAATGCAATGATTCGAGATTTAAGCATAGCACAAAAGCAAATGGTTGAAATTTCTAAGGCTTTAGCTCATGAATCAAAAGTCCTGATCATGGATGAACCTACAACGGTATTGACCAAATACGAAATTGGTATTCTGTATGATTTGATGAAAGAATTGAAAAAGAAAGGGGTAACCATTCTTTTTATTTCCCATAAACTTAAAGAAGTCAAGAAGATATGTGATCGGGTAATGATTTTAAGAGATGGAGACCTGATCAGTACCGATGAAATTGGGACAATTGACGAACACGAAATGGCAAGGAGAATGGTGGGGAGAGAATTATACCAGAGATTTCCCGAAAAGATCGTGCCCACCGAAGAAACTGTTTTAAAAGTGGAAGATTTTAGTGTGGATGGTTTTTTTTCCGGGGTCAATTTCGAACTAAAAAAAGGAGAAGTGCTTGGTTTTGCTGGACTTATTGGAGCAGGACGAACAGAATTGGCCGAAACCATCATGGGTCTCAGGAGAAAAAGCCGGGGGAGGATTCTCTTATATGGGAAAGAAGTTACTATAAATTCTCCGGCCGACGCTGTCAATGATAAAATCGGTTATCTTTCTGAAGACCGGAAAGGGAAAGGAATCGTCCTTAATTTTGATATACCAAAAAATATAACACTCATCTCTCTTCCTCGCTATTCGGACATTTTAATCCATAAAAGCCAAGAGCGGTCCAAAACCAAAGAATACATCAAAACGTTTGACATCCGATCTGCTTCTTTATCATCTGAACTCCGCTTATTAAGTGGAGGGAATCAACAAAAAGTTTATCTTTCTAAATGGATGGATACCGAACCGCAAATTTTGATTTTGGATGAACCAACCCGCGGAATAGATGTGAATGCTAAGAGCGTTATTTATCAATTCATCCATTCCCTTTCTCAAAAAGGCATATCCTGCATTCTCATTTCTTCCGAGCTGGAAGAAATTATTGGGATGTGTACCAGGGTTTATGTCATGCGGGAGGGGAAGATAACCGGTATTCTTACTGGTAACCTTATCAATGAAGAAGAAATTATGTTTTATGCTGCTGGTTTAAAAGAAAGGAGAGAAATCCATGGAGCAGTACAGGGGGAAGAGAAGGTTTGATTTTTCCAAGTATGCTTCTCTGTTTGCTCTTATCTTACTTTCCTCTGAATTTTTATTTAAAAATCCAAAAGGATTAAATTTTTTGCTTTCTGACATATTTCTTTAACCTCTCACCCACTTCTGGAGTTATTATATTTAATCGTTCATACGTATTTATCTTAACAACTTGTGCATATTGAGCTGGTGATAATAATTCTTTTATAACTTGCTTATCTAATATCTCTTGTTTAATAATAGTTATACTTATTGTG
>JBAXUO010000181.1:0-2997 GCA_037129625.1 Chlamydiota bacterium | reverse complement strand
GATCAAAAGCTTGGAATCTTATCAAAAAAGGAGAAGCTTCTATTGTTATTGGAGCCAGATCGGCCGTCTTTAGTCCCATGTCCAACTTAGGATTGATCATTGTGGATGAAGAGCATGATAATTCTTATAAGCAACACGAAGATATGCCCGCTTATCATGCAAGAAATGTCGCAGTGATGAGAGGGAAAATGAACGGGTGCACTATCCTTCTCGGAAGTGCTACCCCCTCTATGGAAAGTTATAAAAATGGAGAAAATGGAAAATATATTCTCAGCGTATTACAACAAAGGGCTAACCAATCTTTTCTTCCAAAAGTACATATTGTTAACATGAAAGAATCATGGGAAAAAGGATTTACCCATTTTTCTCAACTTCTATTGGATAAAATCAAAGAACGTTTAGAAAAAGGAGAGCAAACCCTCCTTTTTTTAAATCGAAGGGGCTATCACACCTCCCTAATCTGTAAGCAGTGTTCTCATATTGTAAAATGCCCTCATTGTGATATTTCTCTAACCTTCCATAAAGAAAGAAATATCCTCTCTTGCCACCTATGCACCTTTGAGACTCCACCTAAAAGAGAATGTCCATCCTGTCATAGTTCAGAATATCTCCAATACAAAGGCTATGGAACGGAACATATCGAAAGAACTCTACATGCCATTTTTCCGGATGTTCGAACGGTAAGAGTCGATAGAGATACGACCCAAAAAAAAGAAAGTCATGAAAGGCTTTTTCAAGAATTTCGAGCCGGAAAAGCGGATGTTCTAATCGGAACGCAAATGATTGTTAAAGGGCTCCACTTTCCCAATGTTACCCTAGTAGGTGTGATACAAGGAGACACGTCATTACATATTCCTGATTTTCGATCGAGCGAGTATGCTTTTCAATTATTAACCCAAGTGGCAGGCAGATCCGGCAGATCGGAAATACCCGGTGAAGTGGTCATACAGACCCTGCTTCCTGACCATCCGATCATTCAACTAGCCGCCAAACAAGAATTTGTATCTTTTTACCAAAAAGAGATTACCGAACGAGAGGCTTTTTCCTATCCGCCCTTTTCTCATTTGATTAAAATTTCTTTTTCCGGGACTTCGGAAGATTTCACACAAGAAGAGGGAAAGAAATTTCGAACCGAGCTTCTAAAACAGCTCCCCACTTCTTGTGAAGTCCATCCTTTAGTCCCCTCGGGTCATGTCAAAGTACAAGATCGATTTCGGTATTTTTTTCTTATCAAAGGCACATCGGTATTTCCGATGACAGAGGCTATTGAAAAAACAAGACAAAGAGCTAACCTACACAGAAAAATACGTCTATTTATCGATGTGGATCCCTTGTCCACATTTTTTTAAATAGATAAACCACTCTCACTTTGCTGGAGAATTTTAGATTCCCACTCAGACTTTTTTCTAAGGATATCCATTTAGACATACAACACTCCTTTGTAAAAAAAAGAAATAGTGTTGGATACGTTAAATAGAAAAAAGTTCATCTGGTCGCGGAAAATGATGCTTTTGCGCCGTTGGAAATTTCAAAAAAAAAGAATTTTAAAATTTTAGGAACCGTCACCTATATCATTCAGGATTTGCAAATATGCCGTTGAAATTCCTATCCTTATAAGGGTCTTTCTCGCCTAGACCTTGTTCCTTGTATCTGGAATTTTGTGATAATGTCTCTGCGCCGAACGTGCCTGCGCTTTTTCTAGACAGTCATCAAGACAGCGAGCACTAGTACAAATCATTATGGACATAAAAATTGTAACAATACTTACACTAATAGTTCCGTACCAAAACCAATTTTCTGCTTGAAAGTTTTGTGACATATTGCAGCAGCTCTCAAAATCGTGAACTCCATCACAAAGATTACCGGGTATGATCATATCGCTTCTCCTGATTTATTTTGGCAGCGTCGATAACAGCGAATACCTAACACCATTAAAGCTATGGCGGAGATTATTGGGACGGCTATCACTGGAATTAATAGGACAAAGTTTTGTCTGTATATAAGACGGTCGGTAACCAAAATTTCACAGCTCGCATGGCTGGTAATATTTTCACAAAGAAATTGACACCAATCTGTAGTATTTCCTAAAGAAACATTCATCCCCCCCCCAATTTATAATCAATTTTTTCAAAAATTCTTCAAGAGAATACAAAAAATAGGAATTTTTCTAAAAGATAAAAAATATCGTGTAAGCGCAAAGTGATAATGTCACCTCTTCCTTGAGCTACTAAACAGTCAGCGTTGAGGAAGTGCTTTGTAATGCGGAGGCGTTTTGTTCTGTGAATAATGCTGCGAGACTTTCGAAAGGGTCTTCTGATGTACTTAAAGATGGATTTGAGCTGTTGCTACTTATTGCTGAAAATGTGGTAGCCGGTAAGGGAAAGGAAGCCTTTGAGAGTCCGACCTTCTCTCGAACAGATAATGCAAGGTTTAACAAGACATACACTGCCACTCCTCTCATGACTGTTTAATATATCTTCGCAGGGTTTGGAACTGAGACGGCATGCCAAAGTGCCTATAGATTCTTGCATATCGTTTACAAACAATTTTTAAGTCCTTCTGTTTGTGCTCTGGTAAAGTTGCTTCCACTATGGAAGCTGCGGAGTCTTTAGCTCCGCGGAGGCTTCACCGATGTTGACCCTTTATCCACATTTTTTTAATTAACTGCCGGCTGATGTAATGTAGCAATCCGCTCAGCAATACTTTGCAATCTGTAAGGAGCGGTATTTTCCTTGCCTTTTGCAAAATTATTACCGTGGCCAAAAGTTCTCACAGTTGGATTTCTATCCAAAATATGTATTGACTCATGTACCAAAGTTGAAACCAAGCTGGGAAAAGATTTGCCCGGTAATTTTCTTTCATTAAGATAGATAACTCCATCCCCTTTTGTCATAGCAACGGCTTTAGAAAAACACCAACATGGTATATAGGTATCCACTGTAATGGAGTAGAGGAGTCGATTTCTCGAACTCCCCCCTCGTTAGATCCCGTCGTGCC
>JBAXUO010000180.1:0-3055 GCA_037129625.1 Chlamydiota bacterium | reverse complement strand
AAGTTTAACTTATTCTATCCTATTTTTCTGTCCAGTTTTTGCCGACCACCACAGAGGCCACCACAAGAAGAGTGTCTTATTTGTCGTTCTTCCGCTATAGAACCATGGGTTCAACTTTCTGGATGTCATCATATTTTTCATCAGGCTTGTTTAGAAGGATGGTTGAATAGCGATCATCTAACTTGCCCCATTTGTCGAAGTAGAGTTGTCTTAGCTTCGGAAGCTCAATGGAGTGATAGACAATTTGTATTACAGGCGGTGCATCGAAGAGGGTTGGATTTAAAAAAAGCATCGGAAGATTTAAAAAGAGACATAGAGGTCGTTTTAACAGCTGTTCATCAAAATGGTATGTCTTTAGTATTTGCTTCGGTAGCTTTAAAAAACGACAAAGAGGTTGTCTTAGGGGCCGTTCATCAAAATGGTATGGCTTTGGGATTTGCATCAATAGAGTTAAGAAATGATAGAGAGGTTGTTTTAGCGGCCGTTGGTCAAAATGGTATGGCTTTGGGATTTGCATCAGAAGATTTAAGAAATGATAGAGAGGTTGTTCTAGCGGCAGCTCGTCAGGATATTTTGGCCTTAAGTGAAGCTTCAGAGGTTCTAAGAAATGATGGAGATTTTCTTTTGGAAGTCGAACGTCTTGGCTGAGTTTTGGAAGCGATGTTAGGATAGTTTTAAAACAATAATAGCGAATTTTTGTTAGATGCGGTTGTAGAAGCGCAGTGTGTTAGTATTTCTGTTTTTTTCGAATTAGACTGTTCCGATATTTAAAAAAAAAGACTTTTTTTTGATTCCATTTCTGTTTGTGTTTTTACCTCAAGTACCTTCCTGACTCTATTTTCGGTCCATGCCATCAAAATGTAATTTTTATAATTTGTAAAAATTTTGTGAATAAATTTTAAAAAAATAGGAGGTGTGACTATACTTTCATGAAAAAACCTAAGTTATAAGGAGTCAGTTATGGCTAATCCAGTTCAAGCGACAATCGATAATTTTGAAAGGAATTTCGTAGATCCTATTACACAAGAAATTATGCATGATCCTGTAATTGCAGAGGATGGCATGACATATGAAAATGAGGCGATAAGGGGATGGTTTCGTGGACACAATACTTCTCCTCTTACACGTAGAGTGCTTGCGAATTTGCATCTTACTCCTAATAACCTTCTTCATACGATAATTGGTGAATGGGCTCAGCTTCGTTTAATGCTACAACCTCTTGTTGTCCCACCACCGAGGCCTTTAGAGCCTCGTCCTAGGGTAGTTCGACAACCTGAGGTGATAGTCCAAGTGCCGGTTATTCGACAGGCAGTTAGACCTTTACCTCGTCCTGTAGTCGCTGTCCCACATGGAATGGTGGATAGATTTGAGAGATTTATCCATCGTGAGATTAACTTGGATCGAAGACGGAGATGGATTCATTTCGTGCAAAGGGTAGGTCATCGATCGTTAGCTCTTGTTGGAAACATAGCTAAAGAGGCAGTCTCTTATCCGCAAAATAGAGCTTTAAGAGTTTTTCAGGTTGCCGGGGCCTCCGTTTTAACAGGATTTCTTATGGGTAGGTGTGGTGTATTGGGTGAGAAAACGTTAAGAATGGGATGGTATATTATAGGAATGATTCCTGTAGTTACATTAGTTTGTATGCACGATAAATTCCCAGGAAGTTTAGAAGCAGGCTCTATATTAGGAGGTATGCTTGCTGGGTCGCATGTCTTTGGTACGAATTCAAAAATGCTTACGCCGGAGAGAGTCGCTGGAGTATTATTATCTGCAGCCTTTGGTGTAGCGGGTACCTACACATGTAAACTAGCCATGTTCTCGGTACAGAAGACGGGAAGGGTTTTTTCTGAAATCATAAATAGAATGCATCGTCCGGTTGCTTCTTAATGTGACGATCGAAGGGTTCTACAGTATGTAGAACTCTTCGAGTATTCAAAAAGCCCTCCGTGCGACCCCAAGGAAAAGAGACTCGAAAAGAGCTCTCTATTTTCCAGTCTTGAGAAAATTCACTTAAAGGGTAGCTGATCGTTATCATTTTCGTTTTTTTATTCAGTGTCGGATTTTTTAAAAATTGAGTTATTTCTTCGTTTGAAAGAAGAGTTCCATATAGATAAATGTGGGTAGCAGAGGAAAGATTTGTTTGTAAAAAGTCTTCTTTGCGAAAGGAAATTTTTTGTAGTCGAAATAGTCTTTTGATGCATTTAGCAATGTGTATAAAAATGGGGACCTCTTCTATTCCAATCACGGAGCATCCGAAAAAGGAGTGTAGAAAAAAAGAAGTTCTTCCTCTTCCGGATCCCAGCTCAAATACAGTGTCTTGAGAAGTTATGGAACAATTTTTAGCGATGGTTTCCATAGTGGTAAGAGGGGTTTCTCCATAGATGTGAGTTGTTTTTTTTTCTTTTTCACCCCATTTGCGACAAGAGCGATAGGGATTTATACAGAGATAGGGTAATAGAAGCATTAGATCGATACAGCAAAAAGAAAAATTCCGATACAAACGAAAGATGACGCGAAGATATTCTTTCAGGTTGTAGTACTTTATAGAAAAAAAGAGCTTAAAAGTTGACATAGGTTCCAGGCTGTATAGCAAGGAACTTAGAATACGGGATCTGTTTTTTTTGCAAAGCTAAAAAAAGATCATAGGGAGGTTGATCTAGAGGTTCATCTCCTAAGGAAAATGTTTTCCAATGCATGCCAATACTGAGCTTGGAATGAACGTCTTCGTGAATTTGTACGGCATGGGAGGGGTTTATGTGAATAGGGTGCATGAATTTTTCCGGAAGATAGGACCCAATCGGAAGAAGGCTGAGATCCATAGCTCCAAAATTTTTTCCTATTAGCTTGAAATCATGTGGGTTATAGCCGGTGTCTCCTGCAAAGTAGATCTTTTTTTTCTCTTGCTGGAAGGGGACTTCGATTACAAAGCCGGCCCAAAGTGTTTTATTTCTATCCCATAACCCTCTTCCTGAAAAGTGTTGAGCCGGAACGGCATGGAATTCGATACCCTTATAGGAAAAAGATTCCCACCAAGAAAGCTCAACGACTCGAAAAA
>JBAXUO010000018.1:0-14030 GCA_037129625.1 Chlamydiota bacterium | reverse complement strand
AAAATCCATAATATCTTGGATGACAACAGGAGTCCATTGGTGCGTTTGATGTTTTTCTTCAAATTTAACCAAAAGGTCTATCCCTTGAGGGGTTTTCAAAAGCTCCATCAATTCAGGTAAACGCTCTTGTAAAAACTCGATTTGAGCATTTATGGGAACCTGTGTTTGAGAAGGCGTTATGGTTGTGGTTGAGCTGGACATATAAACCTCTTGGTCCGATTTTAGTCCAAAAGTTTACAAATGATTTTTGTTTAACACAATGAAAAGCTTAAGAAAATTTAACTAAATTATTTTTTTTATAATACATCTTGACTTTATAGCATTAAATATTATTAATGAAATTAAACGTGGAGATCTTATGTTCTATCAAATAGAATTAGAATGGATACAAGCTATTCAGACTATCCATACTGTTTTTCTTAATCATTTTTTTTACCTCTGGAATTATGTTGAAACTACCTACTTCTACTACTTCCTAGTTCTTTTCGTTTGGATTTGGTTTGGATGGAAATGGGGAGCCAGACTCTTCTACCTTATTTTTTCAGCTAATCTGCTTTGCTATTACTTAAAAGATATCATCCAATCCCCAAGACCCTTTCAGATGTTAGAAAACATCGCCCATCCTGAAGTTATCAGCTTTGGACTGCCCAGTGGCGCCGGTGTAAATGCGGCTCTTTTATCCGGACTTCTCATTTTCCTATGGAAACAACATAAAACTCTTGCTTGGATAATTGGCGGATTGTTTTTTTCGTTACTAAGCTTTTCCAGAATATATTTGGGCGTCCACTTTTTTCATGACATTATTGGAGGCTGGATCTTAGGTTTTTTAGTTCTATGGGCTTTTATATCATTTGGTCCTCGAATAGAAAAACAGCTAAAAAAAAGACCGTTATGGGTCTTTTTTCTCATCGGAGAGCTTTTTCCTCTAAGTATATATCTCCAATATCCTTCCGATATATTACTCCGGGAAATAACGTTTAGCCTTATGGGGATGACGGCAGGACTTGTTCTTAGTGCGAAATACCATCTTTTACCCTCAAACATTCCTATCTCTGATAGGAAATTAGAAGGGTGCATTACTTTCTTAGGAAGCATCCTCCTAACCATGGTCGGTATTTTTTGGGTTCATAGGTCTCTGATCCCATTTGTTGTAATTGTTTGGTTTTCAGTAGGTAGCCTCTATTTGTTTAGGCTCAAGAACCATTACTTCCATTATTAATATTACTAACGTCGTTTTCAATAATAGAAAATTATGTTAGCATAAAATAAAAAGCATTTATGTTATTTCAATTTGAAATTAACCTAATTAGTTCATTACAAGACATTCAATTGCCGTTAATAAAAGAGTTTTTCTTGGCTTGGAATTTTGCCGACAGCTCCGCTTTTTATGCCCTTCTTATCTCTTTTGTTTGGTTTCAGTTCGGATGGAAATGGGGAGCTCGACTCCTATATATCATTCTCCTCTCCGCCTTAATCAATTCCACCCTAAAAGAATTTTTTCTCCTGCCAAGACCTTTCCATCTCATCGAAAATTTAGGCCTTGTTAAAGCCACCGGATACGGGTTCCCTAGTGGAGCGGCTCAAGGAGCGGTCCTTTTACCCGGCATCCTTATCTCCCAATGGACCTCCCATAGAAAAACAGCTTGGATTTTTGGAGGATTATTTTTTGCGCTCTTAAGTTTGTCAAGAGTCTACTTGGGTGTTCATTTTATTCATGATATTCTTGGAGGTTGGATTGTAGGAAGCGCTATATTATGGTTTTTTCTCAAAGGCTTTCCTTGGATTGAAAAACAGATAGAAAAACAACCCCTTTGGAAGACTCTCATTATCGGAGAGCTTTTACCTCTTTTATTTCTTGTATATACTATACAAGACCCCCTTATAAAACTGGGACTCCCAGTCATGATGGGAATGGCTCTGGGCCTTGTCCTTAGCTCCTATTTCCACTTACTTCCTCAAGAGGCCTCTTTCCCCTCTTACCCCATTCGTCTTCTTCAAGCTTCTTATACCCTTATCTCGGGCTCTATCCTTTATTTATTAGGTTCCTTCTTCATCTCTAGGCCCTTTCTTTTCTTCTTACTTTCCGTGTGGTTCTCTGCAGGAGTATTTTTCTCCTACCACCATTTTGCTATTTTTCTGAAGAAGAAAGAACATCCTTAAGATTCACCTTCTCTCCACTTTGCACCTGCTTTTTTACCGAGTCAAATATCCCTAACGCATGAGCAATCATAGCGGCGGGATTCCCCACATCCGAGGGCAACATAAGAGTTGTGCTTTTTTGAGCCAGCTGTTTGAAAGCTTCAATGTATCTTTCCGCTATCCGAAGAGAGACAATTCGATCTCCCCCATATTTTTGAATCGCAGTCGCTATCTTTTCAATTTCTTCCGCAGACGCTTGAGCTAAAATAGCCATAGCCTCCGCATCCCCCCTCGCTTTATGCATTCTCGCCTGATAATTAGCTTCAGACTCAAGAACAATTTTTTGCTTCATCGCTTCTGCATAATTGATTTCTGCCTGTCTTTTTCCTTCCGATTCATTAATTTGCGATTGCCTAGACGCTTCTGATTCTAAAATTTTTGCCCTTTTATGCCTTTCTGCCGTCATTTGTAATTCCATCGCTTTGCGAATGTCATCGGGTATGGTAATATCTTTGATTTCATAACGAAGACATTTAATCCCCCAAGCCGAAGCCGATTCATTAATGGATTGAACGATTTTCGCATTTAACGATTCCCGCTCCTCAAAGGTTTTGTCTAAAGGGATCTTTCCAATTTCCGACCGCATTGTCGTTTTAACAAGTTGAGTGACTGCATAATGAGGATTTTTCACCCCATAAGACGCAGCAAAAGGATCCATAATTTTTATATACAAAACTCCGTCTAGAACAACGGTTACGTTATCTTGAGTGATCGCTGTCTGCGCATGAATATCTATCGCCTCTTCTTTCAATGAATGAATACAAACAATCTTTTCCATAAAAGGAAGCAAAAAATTAGGCCCCGGCTTTAATGTCCGATCAAATTTTCCAAGCTTTTGAACTACCCAAGCTTCCTGTTGCGGGACTACATGCATCCCCTTAAGAAAAAACAGCCCCGCTAAAACCAAAAGAATTACCAATACAATCATAGATATTGTCATAGACGCTCCCTCTTGTAAAAAAAATTCTATGCTTTTTCGATAAAAATGGCAAAACAAACATTCTAGAAATATCCTTAGTTGCTTTTTTAGAATAAACTATCTATATTTATAGCATTAAATTTTTGGAATAAATTGTGGATTCAAAACAAATTCGTGGCATTATATTTATAATATTATCAGCCGTTGGTTATGCATTCGTTGCCATTTTAGGTAAATGGATTTTCAGCAATCATCTCAGTATGTATGCGATCATGGCTTTTCGATTCATAGGTGCTACCCTGTTTTTTTTCTTTGTTTCCTTATGGAAAAAAGAACCCCTTTCTTTTCGAGAGTTTCTCCCCCTTTTTTTACTCGGGCTCATCGCAGATGGCTTACAAACTTCTTTTTTTCTTATTGCCGTTAGAGAAGTGGGTGCCTCCATAACCACAATTTTGCTATATACTTTTCCTGTATTTGTGCTTTTCATTCATCGCATTTTCTATAAAGAAAAATTTACCAAAATACGATTCTTCAGCCTTATGTTTTCCATTCTCGGAGCCTGTTTAATCATTAACCCTTTTGTAGGGAAAAACACCCTAAGCTCTCTTGGTATTGCATGTGGGATAGGAACCGCTATCCTTTATGCCATCTATTTAACTTTAAGTGGAAAATGGACAAAAAACATCAGCACTCCCCTATCTAGCGGATATTTGCTCTTTGGCGCGTCTACTTTCTTTATTAGCCTTTCTCTTTTCGAAAATTCCTTTCAGATTCCCGCTACCTCTTTGGAATGGACTCTCATAGGAGGATTTATTGTTTTTGGAACCATAATCCCTTTGTATTCCCTTGTCGCCGGGATAAAGCTAATTGGTGTAGTTCGATCTACTTTTATCTTCACGATCGAACCTATAGCTACTGTTATTTTTGCTTTTTTCTTATTTGGGGAAACGCTCACACCTCTGAAAATTCTAGGAAGTATATTCATTTTTGTAAGCGTAGTTTTAAGCCTGCTTCCTTCTAAAAGCCCACACGTTATCCAAGAAGGCTAATTTTTTACCGAAAAGTTTTTATTCATTCTAGTAATTTTCAAAAAATTTTTATAGCTAAACGTCTAACGTTAACATGCAAAAGTAAAAAAAATATTATTCATTGTGTTTTATCTGTAATAAGACTATCTTTTTTGACTTATTATTTTGGTGAAAGCATGACCAGTACAATATCACTATTTCTTTCCAAGACAATCTTTGCTCACGAGAGAAAAAAGAGCTCTTCCGATGAAACTATTTTGAAAATCTTTCAAAATATTATCGATTTTTCACAAAACACTATTTATTTCAGAAAAAAAGAAACCATAGCGCAAGATCTCAGTGCGTTATCTCCTAAACAATTCCATCAACTGATAACTAAATTATGCAAAAATCTCGCTTCTAATAAAGATCCAATCAAAACACTCCAGAGACTCTTAGAAATAATACCCATACAAGCTCTTGAAAAAGCTATTCGCATAGACCACCCCTCACATATAAACGCTTTACAAACGTCCAAAGACATGCTTCAAAAATCCAAACGTGTTCTTGAAAAGACAACCTACAAAATGAGGTCTTCTCTTCATACGAAAATGACAATGGTAATGGATTCCCTCATTTCGATTATTGAAAATATCCTCACCGTGTCAGGCGTTAATCAAATTTTCAGACCCTCCGAAAATGATTTGGATGCCGACATGAAGGGACAAAGGCTAATGGGGCTAGTTACTTTAATGTCCTTATTGAGCACCTCTTTAATACCACTGCTCGGAGCTTCCTTTACCTCAATGTTTGTCGGAGGATTGCTTCTATTTCTTATCATACTTTGTCTCATCTATCCCATCGTTCGACCCGCACCTTTCTTTCTTCCTTCCGCAAAAAACTGGTCGAGTCTTTTTGAACAAGGCAAGCTATTCGTAGCCGATGGAAGAAAAAAAGCCTTAGACGAAATTGCACGCACACTTATAGGCAACAAAACTGTAAAAACTCACCCTATGCTAATCGGAAAAACAGGAGTAGGAAAAACAGAAACCATCAAATCGCTTGTACAAGCTATAAGCCGCGGGGATTACCCGGAATTGAAAGGGAAAAGGGTTTTTTATATCAACACAGCCGATTTGGTTAATTATAAAGAGTCCTTCGGAAACGGAGGCTCTAAAATTTTATCAAAAATAAGTAATCTTATGGGTCGTCATCGAGATAAGTTCATTTTAGTTTTTGATGAGATTCATTTAGCCTGTCAAAAAAATGAACAATCAGCCATTGGAGAGCAGCTAAAAACTCTTTTAGATCCCGGAAATGAAAGTTTTCCTTATGTGATTGGGATCACCACAGAAGAAGAATTCTATCGAGATATCTATGTAAATCATTCCGCCTTTGCTAGACGGTTTAAACGAATCAATATTGAAAGCACCACCCCATCGGAAACCTTGGAAATTCTCCAAAACAGTCTACTGCAAAGAGCTCCTAAAACTATTGTGGAAAATGGAGCTTTGCAATTTCTTATGAAATCAACACATACCCTTACAGAGCCCACTTCTTCTTTAAAAATCCTTACAACATGTATTCAAAAAACTGCAGAATCTCAAAAATCACCTCTTGAAATAACCGCCGATCAAATTCGTAGCCATATTCAAGAACTTCTTTCCTCGTCCTCTACCAGCTCAGGAACTGACTTCCTTCCCTATACAAGAAAAGAGAAGCTAACAAAATTAGAAACAGAGCTTCAGGCTATAGATAAAAAAATTAAAGAAAAAAAAGTAGAATATTCCAGATTGTCTCAAGCTAGAGACACCCTTTGGGATATCAAACGATTGATCTATGGAAAAGTATTGAAAACAGCGCCTCTATCAACAGAAAATATTTCTTCTTCTATCCAAAAAGAACTAAAGTCGGTTTTATTTCTTAGTCATTTTTTAGCTCCTGCAATGGAAAGTTTTGTTCGAGAGGAATCCAACCGTCTGGGTATAAAAACAGTGATTGATAAGCCTCTTATCCAATCCATTCTTAAAGAAGAAAAAGAGAATAATAAAAAGGTTCAAGCAGCCATTTTGCATGGAAAAACACAAATTAGAGAAAGGTCAGCTTGAAACTGGATATACAGTTATAGCAAAAGGAGGGATGGTTCTCTCCATTGGAATACTAGCCGTAAGGATAGTTTATTCATGATCAAAAAGAGTCAAGTCCTCTTCTTAAGAATGGGGAACGTTCTTTCGTAAAAGATCTATAGTCGCTCTATTCTCTTCTGCAGAAAGCTCTCGTGCAAATGGGTCACAAAAAAATACACGAAAGTAAAACCATGCCGGTGAACTATCTTCATAGTTTGGAATATAATGAACGTGCAAATGAAAAACTGACTGGCCTACTTCTTTTCCGTTCCTCTGTAAAATAAGATAACTGTTCGTATGAAAACTCTTCTGGACAGCGATATCCGTCTTTTTCACCAAATCTAATACAGCAGCCGCCTCTTCATTTGTCATCTCAGAATATCTCTCAATATGCCTTTTAGGAATTATCAAACAGTGTCCCTTAAAATAAGGCTTAATATCATAAACCCCTATGGCATACTCGTTTTCCACATATTTTTGTTGGGCAATTATCTTCGGATCACAAAAAGGACAACCTCCAAAAATCCGTGTAACATATAAAAAAACTACAAAAAAACAGAACTTTTTTAACATGCGAGCCTCTTTGTAATTACATTCCAAGCTATAGCAAAAATTTGTTCTTTGGAAAGAGTCGCATCAATCGTACAAAAACGACTCGGATATTTTTTTGCAAGTAAATGAAATCCCTCTCGAACCTTTTGATGAAACTCTAAACTTTGCGTTTCCATCCGATCCTGAGATTTCTTGCGAATCCTCTCAAACCCAACTTTCGGATCAATATCAAGATAAAAAGTTATATCAGGATTAAGAGAATTAGTAAAAAAAAGACAAAGGTCTTCCACCCTTTCCATCCCAAAATCGCGTGCCATCCCTTGATAGGCTATCGAAGAATCAGAAAACCGATCACAAAGAACTATTTTATCTTGTTTCAAAGCCGGAAGGATTTTTTCTTCCACATGTTGCGCCCTAGAAGCTAGGAAAAGAGCCAGCTCCGTACGATTCGAGACAAACCCCTTGTGATGCAAAAGAATGGAGCGAATGCTCTCTCCTACTTCCGTACCACCGGGCTCTCTCGTTCGAATATAAGGGAGATGATTCTCTTTACACTTATCTTCCAAAAGCTGAAGAAGTGTCGTTTTGCCCGCGCCCTCTCCCCCTTCACACGTAATAAAAAGACCCATAGCTACTCATCCGCTATTATTGAAGCAATTTTTTGCATTCCAATAAGGGTATCCCCTTCTTTCAAATTTACCAAACGAACACCCTGTGTCGATCTACCCATCACTCGGCAATCCTTCATTCGGATACGAAGAGTTTGTCCAGACAAAGACATGAGAAGCACTCCGTCTTCATCTTTAACTGAAACAGCGCCCACGACTAATCCATTTCGAGCGCTCGTCAATATGGAACGAACTCCGACTCCACCTCTATTAGTCTTACGGAAATATTCTACTTTCGATCTCTTTCCATGACCCTTTTCACAAACAGTCAAAATGGTATCTTCCGGAATCACAACTTCACAACCCACGAGATAATCTTTTGGATCTTTTAATGTGATTCCTTTCACACCACGAGACACGCGTCCAATTGTACGAATCTTCATCGCTTCAAATCTCACAGCCATTCCACTTCTGGTGAATAGCATAATCTCTTCCTCATCTCGAACTAGTCTTGCAGCAATTAAACTATCCCCCTCATCGAGCTTGATAGCATTAACCCCTTTTCTTCGAGGATTAGAATACTCTTGTAATTCAGTTTTCTTGATAACCCCTTTTAAGGTAACAAGTAAAACATTACACTTTTCATCAAAGGAACGTAAATTCAAAATAGCGGCGACCTTCTCATCCTTTTGGAGATCTTCAAGTAAGTTAATCAGCGGCTTACCTTTGGATCTTCTTCCCGTTTCAGGTACTTGCCAAGCTTTTAGCCAATAACATCTGCCTAATGTTGTAAAAATAAGGATGTGATCATGAGTGGACGCTACATGGATATTCTTAATCGAATCCGCTTCGCTCTTCATATCCATTCCAATAACACCCGATCCCCCTCTTCTTTGCTCTCTAAAAGAAGAAATCGGCATTCGTTTGATATAGTCATCTTGAGAAATGGCAAGAACCACTTGTTCATCGGCAATCAGATCTTCCATTTGGAATTCTCCCTCTGCCGCTACTATCTGGGTCCTTCTTGGTGTTTTATGGAGTTTTCTCACTTCAGCCAATTCTTCACGAATGATCGCTTTAACCATGTCTTCGCTAGCTAAAACAGCTTTATAATGAGCAATTCTTTGTAAAAGATCTTGAAATTCATTTTCAATCTTTTCTCTTTCTAACCCGGTCAACTGATATAACCGAAGATCCAACACAGCATTTGCCTGTTTTTCCGTTAGATCAAATCGCTTCATCAAATCGGTTCTAGCATTGTCTCGATGGGTAGAAGCTCGGATAATTTTTACCACTTCATCTAAATGATCCAGAGCTTTGAGATACCCTTCTAAAATATGCGCACGAGCTTCGGCTTTCTTCAATTCAAAACGGGTTCTTCTTCGGATTACATCGATTCTATGCTCAATCCAAGCCGTCATAAAATGCTTGATGTTCATCGTTCGAGGAAGCCCTTTATCCAAAGCCAACATATTGCAGCCAAAAGTGACTTGCATATCCGTAAATTTAAACAGTTGATTGAGAACGACCTCAGGGATTTCACCCCGTTTAAGCTCTAAAACAATTCTTAAGCCATCTTTATCGGATTCATCCCGTATATCAGAGATGCCGCTAATAGCCTTATCATTAATCAATTCAGCGATATGCTGTATAAGACGAGACTTATTGACGTTATACGGAATCTCGGAAACAGCAAGGACTTGCTTTCCACCTTCTTTATCTTCCACATCAATTTTGGCTCGTAAAATAATTTTACCCCTACCGGTGAAAAAAGCCTCTTTAATACCACGATACCCACAGATAATGCCTCCGGTTGGAAAATCGGGAGCGGGCATAACTTTCATGATCTCGTCAATCGTAATCTGGGGATTAGCCAAGACAAGTAAGATCGCTTCACAAAGCTCATCGAGATTATGTGGAGGGATGTTTGTTGCCATACCCACAGCGATACCTGAAGAACCGTTACACAGCAGATTAGGAAATTTTGCAGGAAAAACAGTAGGCTCCTGTTTGGTTTCATCATAGTTAGGAACCATGTTAACAGTTTCCTTATCGAGGTCCTCCATAAGAGCCATAGCGGATGTGGTTAGCTTAGCTTCCGTATACCGCATAGCAGCAGGGGGGTCTCCGTCGATAGATCCAAAGTTTCCTTGTCCATCGATTAACGGATAGCGCATACACCAACTTTGAGCCATACGAACTAGGGTAGGATAAATAACCATTTCACCATGTGGATGGTAATCTCCCGAGGTGTCTCCGGAGATTTTCGCGCATTTTCTATGTTTTCCACCGGGAGATAGGTTCAATTGGCGCATAGCATACAAAATACGTCTTTGAGAAGGTTTTAGACCATCTCGAACATCGGGAAGAGCTCGAGTAATAATCACAGACATGGAATAACGAAGGTAACTTTCCTTCATTTCTTCTTGTATATTGCGATCGATAATAAATTCATCTTTTGTATAGGTCATAGCGTCTCCTTAGATATCCAAGTTTTTGATCCATAAAGCATGCAATTCGATGAATGCTTTGCGGGGAGGTACATCTTCACCCATAAGCATTGAGAACATATGATCGGCAGCTATCGCATCAGGGATAGTCACCCGAATCAAAGTCCTTTTAACCGGATCCATCGTAGTTTCCCAAAGTTGGTCGGCGTTCATTTCTCCAAGACCCTTGTACCGTTGGATTTCAATTCCTTTTCTTCCGTTATTTCGAAGAAAATCAATCAAATCCTTTAATGTACTAGCCATAATAGTAGGGCCACTCTCTTCATGAATTTCAAAAAGATCTCCATCCAATGTAAAGTAATGTTCTAACTTAAGTTTAAACGCCTTAAGTTTTTCTTCCAGAGCCTCAACTGCAGAAGCATCGTAAAACTCAACGAAAGAAAGGTTTTTCAGATGGAAAATTTTCATATCCTCTTTTAATTCTTCGGGAGGGATAGAGCTGAGGGTTTCCTCATGTTTTTGCCTTTGAATTTGTTCATCTTCTTTTTTGATTTCAGATAGCTCTTCATGGCAATACACAAATTTTTGTATTTCATTTAAATTTACAAGATACCGAGGTAATTTTCCTTCCGAGTTTCTAGAGGTAATATAATCGGTAAAAGGAACCCCTTTCTTTTCGGTAGAAGAAAGCGTCTTAGCTCCTGTTCTTGTAATTTTCACATCGCTAATGCCTAATTTTAAAAGATGCTCATCCATTTCTTTTTCACTATGGATATAAACAAACTCTTTTTTCCTTTTCACACGAAATAATGGGGGCTGTGCGATATAAATAAAATTATGTTCAATTAGATCGGGCATATGTCGATAAAAGAAAGTTAAAAGAAGAGTTCTAATATGAGATCCGTCGACATCGGCGTCTGTCATTATGATAACTTTATGATATCGAAGTTTGGCTACATTGAAATTATCCTTTCCAATTCCGCAACCAAGAGCCGCTACCATGGCTCCAACCTCTTCATTTTTCAAAACTTTTTGAAGTCTAGCTTTCTCTACGTTAAGAATTTTTCCACGAATAGGTAATATAGCTTGGAATCTTCGATCCCTACCCATTTTCGCAGAGCCACCGGCAGAATCTCCCTCAACGATATATATTTCACAAAGGGCGGGATTGGATTCTTGGCAATCGGTCAATTTACCAGGCAGTCTAGCGCTATCCATGGCAGTCTTTCGTAGGGTAAGCTCCCTTGCTTTTTTAGCCGCTTCTCTCGCTTGCGCCGCAATGATTACTTTTTCAGCGATGAGTTTTGCAATGGCCGGATTTTCATCCAAGAAGGTAGAGAGTTTATCCCCGGTAATTTGCTGGGTAACCGATCCGACGTCACTATTGCCTAGCCGTTGTTTTGTTTGGCCTTCAAACTGAGGATTTCCTACCTTTACAGAGATAACCGCAGTCAAGCCTTCTCTCATATCATCACCGGTGATGGAGAATTTCTCATTTTTCAATATCTGGTGATTTTTAATATATGTGTTGAGAACGCGAGTCAATGCTGTGGAAAACCCGGTTAAATGGGTTCCCCCTTGTTTGGTCGCGATGTTATTGGCATAACAATAAATGACTTCGCTATATTCAGAGTTCCATTGCATGGCGATTTCGACATCGATCATTCCGGAATCCCCTTCTTTGAAGGCACTGAAATAAATGGGATTCGGGAACATAGGACCTTTTCCCTCATTTAAATAGGAAACAAAGGATACAATTCCCCCATCATAATGGAAGCGAGCTTCTTTTTTTTCCGGACCGGATTCATCAATAAATTCAATAGAGATCCCTTTATTTAAAAAAGCCAATTCTCGAAAGCGATTCAGAAGGATGTCATAATTGTATACAGTAGATGGAAAGATTTCTGGATCTGCCCAAAAGGTAATTTTTGTTCCCCGTTTTTGGGTAGCTTCTTTTTTTACTAGAGGTTTTGTGGGTTTTCCTTGACTAAACTCCATTTGATAGACAAAACCATTTTTGTAGACCTCAGCAATCAATTTTTTTGATAAGGCGTTTACGCAAGAGACGCCGACACCGTGCAAACCTCCGGAAACTTTATATGTATTCTTATCAAATTTTCCTCCGGCATGCAAAACCGTCAAAACGACTTCTAAAGCGGAAATATCCACTCCACGTTTAGTCGATTCTTTTTCATGTTTTTCGATAGGGATACCCCGACCGTTATCTTCAATAGCAACCGATCCATCTTTTTGTACAAGGATGGTAATATTCGTACAATGACCTGCGAGAGCTTCGTCAATACAATTATCAACCACTTCGTAAACAAGTTGATGAAGACCTCCGGATGCGGTATCTCCGATATACATACTGGGTCTTTCACGAACAGCTTGCAAACCTTCTAAGACGGTAATAGAGCTCGCGTCATATTGTTTTTCTTGACTCATAGTATTGTCACACCTTTTTTATCCATTGCTAACGAAAAAACAGAGAAGCTTTTAGCTTCGCTGATGATTTGAATTTTTCTACTCAGGCCTTCCAACCGAATTGTGCCTTCTTGCCTAGCGCTTACAAACATTTCTTTATCCCATCCGAAAGAGGATTTTTCGAACAATTTCCTTCGAAAACCTTTTTTGTAAAATTTGTAAAATTCTCTCTTTTTCATGTTGACAAAGAAGGCTAAAAAGGGTCGAACTTTTTACTGAAACTGTTAAAATTCCATCCTTTAGAGAAACTACTTTTGTCATACGAGCTAATTTTTCTCCAATAATTTCAGGCCAAGCTTCAACGACAAGAAACCCTTTTTTTGCATAAGCCCCTTCAATTTCCTTAAACACCTCAGGCAGTAGTTTATTCATTTCCTTAGTAGGCGAAGCGATTCCATCATAATTTCTAGGCGTTCTCTTAGAGGAACGTGTATGCATACACTACCTTTGTCCTATTAAAATATAGCGTATAAAGTACAAGGATTCAATGGATTTTTTAATTTTTTTAAAAAAAATGATGTTGTTAAAAAGATAAAACTTTGTTAGAATAAAGATTATGACAAGAGAAAAACATCCAACTGAGTTTTATTTATTAGCATCGGCTGCCATTTTTTCCCGTTGCACATTTTGGGGTTTTGGAAATCTATTTGTTCTTTTTCTATTACAAAGTTATTCATTTTCTAACGAAAAAACGACTGCATTGTATGGAATATTTACAGGGAGCTCCGCTTTTTTTCCTTTTATTGGGGGATATCTCGTGGATCGATGGAATTATTATCAACCTCTCTTCTTAGCGCCTCTTATTACAATTGTAGGTTTTTTATTACTTCTTTTTCATAATGAATATCTTTTATATGTAACAATGGGATTGTTAGCCATTGGATATGGATTATTCACATCTTCCAGCATACCTCTTTTACATCATGTTTATAGACATAATGTATCGCTTCGGGAAAAAGGTTTTTTATGGTTTTATTCTGCATTTAATTTGGGTGTTTTTGCTTCGATAAGTTTATTTGGATGGATTTCTCAAATTTTTTCTTGGAATGTCGCTTGGATTGTTGGTGTTATCCTTTCGTGTCTTGGGCTGATTCCTACTTTGATCTTCTATAAAAAATATCATACCCTATATGCCAATCTGCATCCGAGAAAAAGACAAGTGATGCCTATGGAAGAGATCTCTTCAGAAAAAAAGATTCAAAAAGATCGGATTTATTTTCTGTGTATTTTAAATGTCTGTTCTTTATTTTTCTGGGCTTTTTATATTCAAGGGTGGTCCTCTCTTTCGATTTTTCTTGTGGATCATATAAAAGGAGGTCTTCCGATTTCATCGATTCTAGCCTCTTCCAATCTTTTTATATTTCTTTTAGTTCCCCTTTTCCTTTACATAGACAATCATCGCAAAAAGCCTTCTTCTCTTGCTCTTGTGACTTCTTATGCTCTTTTCTTTCTTTCGATTTCCTTTGCGATTCTATTGGCTGCGTCTTTTTTTTCTGATAAAATTTACTTTCTTTACCCCATTATTTTCTTTTTCTTTTTATCGATGGGAGAGCTACTTATTGGGCCGGCCGGCCTTTCTGCCACCACACAATTAGCGCCAAAAAAATTCACAAGTTTCTTTGTAGGTATTTGGTATTTTTTTATGGGGATTGCTTTTATTATTGGAGGTCAAATAGCGGGCTTTT
>JBAXUO010000179.1:0-3099 GCA_037129625.1 Chlamydiota bacterium | reverse complement strand
CGGCTGCCTTGAAGGAATTGATACATGAGTAAACAAAAAACGATTTGGGAATGTACCTCTTGTGGCCACATACAAGGTAAATGGTCCGGAAACTGTAATCAGTGCAATAGTTGGAATACTTTTTTTGAGCAAGTTGCTATGGAAGCAAAAAAAGGAAGATTTTCTGTTGAAATGGAGGAGCGATCCAGACCATTACAATTGAAAGACATTTCTTTGGAAGCTTCGCCGAGAATTAACACAGGTATGAAAGAGATTGATCGTTTGTTCGGTAATGGGATTGTAGCGGGATCTTTGACTCTAATTGGCGGAGAGCCGGGTGTGGGAAAATCGACTCTTCTTCTTCAGCTTTCTCAAGCTTTTGCTAAAGCGGGGTTAAAAGTTCTATATATATGTGGAGAAGAATCGGTAGAACAAACTTGCCTTCGCGCTAAAAGATTACAAATTCATGAGGAAAATCTATTTCTTCTACATGAAACTCTTTTTAGCGCGATTCAGCTCCATATCGAAACTTTACGACCCAACGTGTTAATTGTCGATTCTGTACAAATTGTCTATAAGGGTGAAATTCCTTCGGCTCCAGGTTCTGTGGTGCAGGTTCGGGAAGTGGCGATTGAATGTATGCGTTTTGCTAAAGGTTATAAAATGACAACCTTTTTGATCGGTCATATCACAAAAGGGGGGGAACTAGCGGGTCCTAAGGTTCTAGAGCACATTGTAGATACAGTTTTAGAGTTTGAGGGGGATAGACATCAAGGGTTTCGTATTTTGCGCTCCATGAAAAATCGATTTGGGCCAACGGAGGATATTGCTTTATTTCAGATGAAGGAAACGGGGCTTGAAGAAGTATTAAATCCTTCGACTCTGTTTTTGGAAGAGAGGGTAAGAAACCTTCCGGGATCTGTAGTGGTGACAACGGTGGGCGGTGGCCGCTCGATGTTATTGGAGGTTCAAGCTTTAGTGACTTCTTCCGTTTTTCCTTCTCCTTCTAGAAAATGTACCGGATTGGATTCGAATCGATTGGCGTTGTTACTTGCAGTTTTAGAAAAAAGGCTGGGATATCAATTGTATAAATTTGATGTTTTTGTGTCGATTGCCGGAGGGATGAAAATACAAGAGCCGGGTATTGATTTAGGTGTGCTTTTATCTGTAGCCTCTTCCTATGCTAATCGTGTGATAGATCCGGATACGATGGTGCTTGGAGAGGTGGGTCTTGGTGGAGAGGTTCGAGCGATTCCAAGAGTTGAGAGTCGGATCAAAGAGGGCATCCATATGGGCTTTAAAAGGTGTGTTTTACCAAAAAAGAATTTGAAAGGCATTTCTTCTTTTGTTGGTAAAATTGAGTTGATTGGGGTAGATGTGGTCGATGAGGCGATTGATGCTTTAATTGTATGAGCTTGTAGAAAATCAGAAGACTTTTTATCTTTGGGAATAAAGGAGAAATTTGATGGAAATGTTTCAATTGCCTGAACTGCCCTATCCTCTTCATGGATTAGAGCCGGTATTATCCAAAGAAATGGTAGATCTTCATTACAATAAACATCATAGAGGGTATGTTGCTAACTTGAATACCTTTATGGATAAATATCAAGAAGCAAAGGAAAAAAAAGACTTGTCTTCCCTCATTATTTTACAGTCTTCGATTCAGTTTCATGGTGGCGGGCATTGGAACCATAGTTTTTTTTGGACTTGTTTAGCTCCCTCTTCTCAAGGTGGTGGGGTGATGACGAAAGGGCCTCTATTTCAGGCGATTGAAAAAGATTTTGGATCTTTTGATCGGTTTTATGAAAAATTTATTATGGATGCGTCGGGTGTCTTTGGATCAGGGTGGTGTTGGCTGGGATATAATCCGTTTACGAAGCATTTAGAGATTGTGACGACGCAAAACCATGGAACTTTAGGGGAAAAGAGGTTGGTTCCTTTGTTGGTAGTAGACGTGTGGGAGCATGCTTACTATTTGAAGTACAAGAACTTAAGATCTGACTATTTGAAATCTTTATGGACCATTATTAATTGGTCTGCGGTGGAAGGGAGATTTATTAAGTCCGTTATATAAACATTTTTCTATCATTGCGGTAAAATACGTTGAGATTATATTATTAATACGTTTTTAAGGGACAAGGTTGTTTTATGGGTCTTTTTTCACGAAATAAACCGAAGATTAAAATTGAAACTACAAAAAAAGATAGTTTTAGTGGCTGGATTAAGTGTTCCCTTTGTCACGAAATGGTTCATGCGCATGAGCTGCAAAATCATTTAAATTGTTGCCCGAAATGTGGGTATCATTATCGTTTATCTGCGCAGCAGAGAATTGAATCTCTAGCGGATGCAGAGAGTTTTCAAGAGAAATTCACCTATTTACGTCCAACAGATCCACTACAGTTTGTGGATTCTGAGCCCTACAAAGAGAGATTAGAAAAAACTTTATCTAAGTCTCAGAGTACAGAAGCCGTACGGGTTGGGGTTTGCACGATGGAGAAAATGCCGGTTGCCTTAGGAGTTATGGATTTTTCTTTTATGGGCGGATCTATGGGGTCGGTTGTGGGTGAGAGACTCACATTGTTAATTGAATATGCTACAGAACATAGATTGCCTCTTGTGATTGTTTCTGCTTCGGGTGGGGCCAGAATGCAAGAATCGATTCTTTCTCTTATGCAAATGGCTAAAACATCAGCGGCTTTATCTCGATTTCATCAAAACGGTCTTTTGTATATTTCTGTTATGACCAATCCTACTACAGGAGGTGTGACAGCATCTTTTGCTTCTTTAGGGGATATTATTGTAGCAGAGCCTGATGCTTTGATTGCTTTTGCAGGGCCTCGGGTGGTAGAACAGACGATAGGGCAAAAACTTCCGGCTAAAGCACAAAGGGCTGAATTTCTTTTAGAAAAAGGGATGATAGATTGTGTAGTTAAGCGCTCAGAATTGAAAAAGAAAATTATTTTCTTTCTTCAGTTTTTTACAGGAAACGATAAGTTGTCCGAAACATGGAGACTTCGTGAGCTGCTCAAATTGTCAGAGAGAAAAGAAGGGGTTCTATGATTGGGCCGCGCCCAGGTTCCCTTAGTAAAAAAGGGGGAATAGTGGATATTCGAGATTATG
>JBAXUO010000178.1:0-3105 GCA_037129625.1 Chlamydiota bacterium | reverse complement strand
AGAAAACATATTGAATGAGACTTTCATTGGTAAGGCTCAAAAGGGGGATGTAGTTACTATTCCCTTTGCAAAGGTTCGTAAAAATGATCAAGTTTATAAGCTTGTGGATGCAAATAGACTCGAAGAAACAAAAAAGGATGAATCATGATCATCAAATATATTTTTCTAATTGGATGTGGCCTTGCGGCTTTAATCTATGGTGTAATTACAATTTTTTCAGTGCTTTCAGCAAGTACTGGTACAACTCAGATGAGAAATATTGCTAAAGCGATTCAAGATGGAGCTAGAGCTTATCTCAATCGGCAATATCGAATGATAAGTTATGTTGGAGTGTTTATTTTTCTTCTTTTAACCTGGCAGCTTGGTTTTTTTGTAAGCCTTGGTTTTGCTATTGGGGCTGTTCTTTCGGGACTAGCCGGTTTTATAGGAATGAACGTTTCAGTTAGGGCAAATGTTCGAGTGGCAGAAGCGTCTAAAAAGGGACTACAACCGGCATTGACTTTAGCTTTTCGCTCGGGTGCGATTACCGGCTTAATAGTGGTGGGTTTAGCTCTTTTAGGACTGGTATTTTACTATATGTTGTTACAATACTATTCGGTAGATGATAGAAAGATATTAGAAGCGATGGTAGCTTTGAGTTTTGGGGCTTCTTTAATTTCTATTTTTGCTCGGCTTGGAGGGGGGATTTTTACCAAAGGGGCTGATGTTGGGGCTGATCTTGTGGGAAAGGTGGAAGCCGGAATTCCTGAGGATGATCCTAGAAATCCGGCCGTAATTGCGGATAATGTGGGCGATAACGTGGGTGATTGTGCCGGAATGGCCGCTGACCTATTTGAAACGTATGTTGTCACGATTGTAGGAACTCTTCTTTTAGCAGCTGTTTTTTTTGTTGGAGAAATCCGTTCTATTTTAATGTTGTATCCTTTGGGTATTGGGGCTATTTGTATTCTCACTACGATTATCGGAACTTTTTTTGTGCGGCTGGGAAAGAAAAAAAATATTATGGGAGCTTTATATAAAGGCTTTATTGTCACGGCGATTCTTTCAGCGCTTTCCATTTTATTTTTGACAAGTTCTTGGATTGGGTTGCAAACAGTGATCCCTTTAACCGAGAATTTTTCGTTTACCGGCTGGAATCTGTTTTATTGTGCTTTAGTTGGTCTGGGAGTTACTGGGGGTTTGATGTGGATAACCGAGTATTATACTTCTACCAAGTATCGTCCGGTAAAAAATATTGCTAAAGCTTCTACGACAGGTCATGGAACGAATATCATTCAAGGATTAGCTGTTTCTTTAGAGTCAACAGCTCTTCCGGTTATTATTATTTGTGTTGGTATTATTCTTTCGTATTTAAATGCGCAGCTTTTTGGAGTGGCGATAGCAGCTACCAGTATGCTTGCTTTAGCGGGTATGATAATAGCTCTCGATGCTTATGGTCCTGTAACGGATAATGCAGGGGGCATTGCAGAGATGTCGCATTTGCCTAAAGAAGTTCGTAAGGTGACTGATGCATTAGATGCTGTGGGTAATACAACGAAAGCGGTTACAAAAGGTTATGCGATTGGGTCTGCGGCTTTAGCGGCTTTGGTTTTATTTGCTGCTTTTATAGAAGATATTCATCATTATTTTCCGAAGTTGAATTGCCAATTTAACTTACAGGATCCATATGTTATGGTCGGCCTGTTCTTTGGAGGGCTTCTACCCTACTTGTTTGCTTCGTTAGGGATGACATCGGTGGGTAGGGCGGCTGCTTCCATTGTGAATGAAGTTCGTCGGCAATTTAAAGAGATTCCAGGCATTATGGAAGGGAAGTCTCTTCCGGATTATGGAAAAGCGGTAGATATTCTTACCAAAGCGGCGATTAGGGAGATGATTATACCTTCTTTGCTTCCTGTCGTAGCTCCTATTTTATTTTTTACTGTGATGTATTTTGTTGGGGGGTTATGCGCTGCCTTTATTTCTCTGGGAGCTATGCTTATGGGAATAGTTGTGACGGGGTTATTCGTTGCGATTTCAATGACAGGTGGTGGCGGAGCTTGGGACAATGCTAAAAAGTACATTGAAGAAGGAAATTTAGGGGGCAAGGGTTCGGATGCACATAAAGCGGCTGTGACTGGGGATACAGTGGGAGATCCTTATAAAGACACAGCAGGACCTGCGATCAATCCGATGATCAAGATCGCCAATATTGTTGCTTTACTGTTGTTAGCTATTTTGGCTCAAATTTTCGCTTAAGCATTTCTTGTTTTTACTTAAAAAAACCTCTTTAGGCCTTAGGTCTGAAGAGGTTTTTTTTTCTTATCATTCTGTGCTTTGGATAGATAAAAAATATTTTAATATATATTAAAAATTTCTTGAAATTTAAACAGTCGATCCTTAATCTAATGAGCAATTTTTTTCCCCTCTTTTTTGGGGGGGCTGTTTTTAATCTTAACAAAGGAAAGAATGTATGGCTATTCAATTTAACCCAATTATGGGGAACTGGAAATTTAAGGAATATATCCCATGTAAGGCGACGTCTCTTCGTCCGGATTCTCAAAGCTCATTTGACGTGGAATGTTTTCTTGCAGAACACGATGGTGAACCCATTACTTTATATGTGGCTCCTAGGGATCCATGTTTAAATAAAGTAAGAATATTTGTAATTTCTAGAGAAATTTTACCTAAAATTAACGATCTTTTTACTAAAAGTGTTATGCCTATTCGGTTAGACCAGATAGAAACTAGCAAGGGACGTGAAAAAGCTACTTTTCGTACTCGATTAGAGTTTAATGAATTTCGTTCGGTAAATCCTCAAAAAATGGGTATGGGAACAATGGCAGAAGTGGGAGAGGAAAAGAAAAGGGAGCGTTATAATCGGACTATGGCAAGGCTTTTTAAAGAATATGTCATAGAATGGATGAAAAGTTCAGAGGGTTCCACTTCTTTGGGAAGTTCATCATCGACTCCGGTAGCTTCCAGCTCTTCTTCGGTAGCAAAGGAAGAAGAAATGGATGAAGAATCTATAAAAGAAGCTGTGGCTGCGAGTGAAAAGCCGGTTCAAAAACCATCTTTGAAGGAGCTTTTTCCAACATCAGCTAGTACAATGACGAGCTCTACTGTGGT
>JBAXUO010000177.1:0-3139 GCA_037129625.1 Chlamydiota bacterium | reverse complement strand
ACAGGCCATGTACACCAATTTATATCCCACAAAATTTGAAGAAAATTCCATTAAAATAGGTATGCCGGGTAGGCATACAACTTCTTTAGGAAATGGAAGATGGATTATCCCTTCGGAAATTGCTTTTCCTGGTCTTTTCTCTTTGTTTGACTGTGTTCCCAATTTCCGAATAGATTTTCATAATAAAATGTTTGATCAAGAAGCAAGTCAGTCCTTTGCCGAACTTATAGCTGGCAATCCAAGGAAATTGAACGATTTGAGACAATTTCTTGAAAAAAATTACCCAAGATTTGGTAAGGATTATTTTGTTATTCGACAAAAAATCCGCGAGGGCGATGAGAGCCTTAAAAACGCTCTTCGTGATTTGAAAGAAACCTATGATCAACTTTGGGCTTTTTGTTGTCTGTTTTCTGGATTAGACGACATTTCTTTAAAAAGCTGATGGACGACAATTATTCGGACTCATCAACGACAATTAAAAAGACTCACTAACGACAACTATTCTGACGTAGGGCAAAGTAGCACGCCAACTAACCTTTGAGTTTTGTACCTCTTTGGTTGAAGGAGGTAAATGCTACAACAGTCAGATTTACATAAGGTGTTGAAAATGAGACACAAATATACAAACGCAGAAATTGCAATGAATACGGGCCATACAAGGAAGACGGTTTCTAAATACCTGCAAGACCCTCAAATCAAACCAGTAGAACGTTTATGGAAAACCCGTAAAAATCCTTTTGAGTCGATTGAAGAAGAAATCAAAGAAATGCTTCAAATAAATCCTACTCTTGAGGCCAAGACTTTGATGGACTTTTTTATCGAAAAATATCCGGGTCATTTTCAAGAAGGACAGCTTCGAACCCTGCAACGATTCGCCAAAAGATTTAAAGCTTTGGAGGGCCCCTCCAAAGAAGTCATGTTTGCTCAAAAACATGAGGCAGGGAAACTTGCTGCCTCTGATTTTACTTCAATGAATGACCTGAAAATAACAATTGATGGTCAGCCTTTTTCTCACTTGCTTTACCATTTTGTTTTGACATATTCAAACTGGGAATGGGCGAGAATATGTCATAGCGAATCTTTTGAAAGCCTGAGAGCTGGATTAAAGGAAGCATTGACGCGACTTGGCAAAATTCCCGAGGAGCATTTAACCGATAGCCTTACAGCAGCTTTTAACAACATGCAAGGAGAGTTTCAAAAACGCTATCAGGAACTTTTGTCGATGTGGAAAATAAAAGGGCGCGTCACTCAGCCTGCATCTCCTAATGAAAACGGTGATGTCGAACAAAGGAATTATCGCTTGAAGAGAGCTATCGATCAGGCTTTGATGCTCCGCGGGAATCGAAATTTTCAAACTAAAGGGGAATATTCCCAATTTCTTTACCTCCTTCTTATGAAGCTGAATGACACTCGTCAACAGCTTCTACAAATAGAGCTGGAAATTATGAGTCCTCTTCCTGAAGCGTTAATTCCTGATTATACTCTTATCAAGACCAGGGTAAGCTCTTGCAGCACAATTCGAGTTAAAAATTGCAGCTATTCTTTACCCAGTCGTTTGATTGGAGAGGAGGTTGAAGTTCGTTTACATGATGATTCCCTTGAGATCTTTTATGTTGAAAAATCTGTTTTGACATGCGATCGACTACGGGGAGAAAACAAACACAAAATTGATTATCGGCATGTAATAGAAAGTTTAAGAAGAAAACCCGGAGCTTTTAAGAGCTATCGCTATCGGGAAGATCTTTTTCTTTCTGCCGTTTTTAAGATCGCCTATGAATACTTATTGCAAAAAGATCCCTTGCATGCTTCTAAAACTTATCTTGAAATTCTTTATTTATCCATGACGAACGGACAAGACAGAGTAGAAAAAGTTCTATCCAGTTTGTTGAAACAAGATGAGGGTTTATTTACCCTACAGGAAATCCAGCGCCTTGTAGCAAAGGAAGAAGCTCCGGATATCCGAGATGTTTTTATTCAACAACCCAACCTCAAAGATTATGACGAAGCCTTTGGTTTAGGAGGCTCTCTATGCTAAATAAAAATATAGATAAAGGACTTAAGGAGCTTCGCCTTCCCACCATTCGAGAAATCTATGCGCCTTTAGCTCAAAAAGCGCAAAGTGACACTGTTGCCTATGAAGAATATCTTTTTTGGCTAATAGAGCAAGAGCAAGAATCTCGGCGAGTAAGTCGAATAGAAAGAAGATTAGAAGAATCAAAAATCCCCTTATCCAAGGATCTTTCTGCCTTCCAGATGAAGCGCCATTCGGTGAAATTTGGAATCCAAGTGAAAAGCTTGTGTAAAGGGGATTTTATTCGACAAAAAGAAAATCTTCTTATCTTTGGAAACCCCGGCAGTGGAAAGACCCATCTTTTATGTGCGATAGGTCAAGAGCTCATCCGATCTCAAGATATGCGGGTTTTATTTACTACAAATAGCCGTCTGATGCAAGAGTTGCTCCTCGCAAAAAAGAATCTGCAACTCACAAAAGTGTTAAAAAAGCTTACCTTTTATCAGGGCATTATATTGGATGATATCGGGTATGTGGAGCAGAGCAAAGAGGAGGTCGAGGTTCTTTTTACTTTTATATCGGAATGCTATGAAAAAACAAGCCTTTTGATATCAAGCAATTTACCCTTTTCTAAATGGGATTTGATTTTTAAAGATCAAATGATGGCTACAGCTGCCGTTGATCGGCTCATCCATCATAGCGTGATCTTAGAAATGAATGTAACCAGCTATCGAATGGAATCATCAAAAGAGAAGCAGAAAAAAGAAAATGCTTCGATGGATGAAAAAAAAGTAAACTAAAAATTTTATTTTTCGCCCCTCCCCTAGGGGAGGGGGTAGGGCTATACTCCATGTATAGTATTATTGAACTAATGCAGAGGTAAAAAGACACTGCACCGTTCCTCTCTAATCAGAGGAAACTACTAGATCTCTTTTGAGATCCAAAAGACTTAAAAGGCAAGGGTGTGAAAACCAGAAGAGGGGCTTTTTTTTCTCTTCAACCCAATGTTTGGGATAGGCGTTTGTGAGTCTTTTTAATTGTCGTCGGTGAGTAAAAGTAATTGACGTCAATCACTTACAGCATTTCTTGTTAGATATGTTAGAAACGGAAGAGACTCTGACATCGATT
>JBAXUO010000176.1:0-3164 GCA_037129625.1 Chlamydiota bacterium | reverse complement strand
CATTAGCCCAAATTTTACAAAATCTAGCCTCACTTCAATTAGAGAAAAAAAAGGTAAAAGAGACCTCTTTGAAAGAAATTTTTCCTCATACCTATGCAATGCCCATAGTTACCTGTGTTACTCAAAAAAATGCAGCTCCCGTTCAAAGAAAACCTTTGCGAGTTGGGGTTGTTTTTTCCGGAGGACAAGCTTCCGGAGGACATAATGTAATTGCCGGCCTTTTTGACGCTCTCACTTCCCTTTGCTCCAAAAGTCGCCTTTTTGGGTTTTTAGAAGGACCCGGCGGTATCCTTAAAAATGAGACTAAAGAAATCACTAAAGAGCTTCTTACAAGCTACCGAAACCAAGGTGGATTTGATCTTATCGGCTCCGGCCGGACTAAAATTGAGACCAAAGAGCAGCTAGCGGCTTCCATTGAAACTATGAAGCACCTTTCTTTAGATGGCCTTGTCATCATTGGGGGGGATGATTCCAACACTAATGCTGCTATTTTAGCCGAATATTTTTTAGCCCACGGACTTTCTACAAAAGTAATCGGAGTCCCTAAAACTATCGATGGAGATCTCCAAAATGAGTTCATAGACATTTCTTTCGGATTTGATACGGCCTGCAAAGTCTATAACGAAATGATAGGAAATATAGCTCAAGACGCTCTCTCGGCAAAAAAATACTACCATTTCATCAAACTAATGGGAAGGTCTGCTTCACACATTGCTTTGGAATGCGCTCTTACCACTCACCCGAACATAACTCTTATTGGAGAAGAGATTGCAGCTAAAAATAAAACACTTTTGTCTATTGGGGAAGAGATTGCCGATAGTATTCAAGCAAGAACGGCTCAAGGAAAAAATTATGGTGTAGTTTTAATTCCGGAAGGACTTATCGAATTTATCCCGGAGATGAAACTTCTCATCCAAGAGCTCAATCGACTTCTTGCCGATATAAAAAACATTTCACTTACCCAACGCTCAGAAATAGAAAAAAAACTATCTACAGCTTCTGTACAATGTTTTCGAAGTTTACCGGAAAAAATCCAAACCCAGCTTCTGCTCGATCGAGATCCACATGGAAATGTCCAAGTCTCTCAGATTGAAACCGAAAAACTTCTTATCGATACGGTTCAAATGATTTTGAAAAAAAGAAATTTTTCCGGAAAATTTCATGCACTGCAACATTTTTTTGGATATGAAGGGAGATGCTCTCTTCCCTCTAATTTTGATGCAAAATATTGTTATGCACTCGGTCACGTAGCTGCCCTTCTCATTGAAGGTGGTTTCACAGGATATATGAGCACACTCTCCCCTCTAACCAAACCGATCGAAGAGTGGGAGCCTAAAGGAATTCCTCTTACCTCGATGATTATCTTAGAAGAAAGGAAAGGAATCATGAAACCGGTGATAAAAAAAGCTTTAGTTGACCTTTCAAAAAAACCTTTTGTTTCTTTTATGAAGAATCGAAAGAAATGGGAAATAGAAGACTGCTATGTAAATCCGGGTCCAATACAATTTTTTGGTGAAAAAGAAATTACTGATATAATTCCAATATCTTTAATGTAATTAAAAAAGTAAAGTTTAGATCTTTTTAATTAATAATAAGAGGTTTAATATAGAAGAGACAAAATAAATTTCCCCGGAGGCAATTTATGACTACTCTACCTACCAACCCAGTCTCATCCTCTCATACCCACTACCCGACTCCCCACAGAGAAGAGAGTAAAATTGCAGATTATGAGTCTGTTTTCAAAGAAATGGTAGAAGACAGCTCCCAGTTTGATCCCCTTAAAAATCTTTTTGAAAAGGGTCCCAATGAAATCCTAATTAAAATTCTAGCCTCCACACCCACTACTCCCGCCCAATTAACCTGTCGCAAATGGCATGAATGTTCCAGAAGTGCTGAGTATTATTCTATTGTATTAGACAGAATCTCAAAACATCCCTTAGGGAAAAGGCTTTTAGAGGAATTAAAACCTAATATCCCCACCCATGAACTTCTTGTAAAAGAACTTTTTAAAAATCTACATATGTATTTACGTAAAGTGCTGCCTCCAGAAAATGAAGCCTATCCGACTCTCCTAAGGATCTATAGTCAGGTTCCTTGTAGAAATTATCACTATTCCATGTCTCAACTTTTTGAGTTGTCTGTATCATTACTTGCTCTAGCTTCCTTATCAAGAATTCCTGAAGATACCGATTTAGAAAATGGTCCGGAAGCGAAAGAGCTTGCCAATGTAATAAATGCAAATTTGAGACCCCCCAGTCATAAAAAGGGAACCATGAACGAAATTGTTTCCTATCTCATTAATCCCAATCTGGATGTAAGATCTCCTGCTATAAATAAATTTTTAATAAGTCTCATAAAAAAACCGATCCATCCCACATCCCTTATTCTTCGCAACGTACATTTACTCGATTTTGTCGACCCTTTGTATAAACTGACCTCCTTACAGAAAGTAGATCTGAGTAAAAATTTTCTTACCGGTCTATCATCCACTTTTTCCAATTTACAAAACATCAAAGCGCTCCGATTATCTGAAAATCCACTCGAACATATACCCGAGCCTGTGACATGCCTTCCCAAACTTCAAAATTTAGAGGCTCAATTAATTCATTTACAAACGATACCTCCATCCATTTCAAAGTTAACAGTTTTACGTCTTCTCAATTTATCCCATAATGAGCTGAAAGAACTCCCTAAAGAGCTTCTATCGATTAAAACTCTAGAAGTTCTCCTGCTTTCCAATAATAAGCTTACCTACATGGCTTCTTTAGATTCACTGCCCAATCTTAAAGTATTAACTGTCTCTAACAATGCGATAACCACTTTTGAATCCATTCCGCCGACTCTAAAAGTATTATTCGCTGCATTCAATCAACTCTCTTTTCAAAGCCTCTCAAGGAACCATGAAAACCCCTTCTTACCCTTTAAAGATCTCGAATTCTTAACCTTAGGCGGTAACCCCATAACTGAAGGATGGGAAAAAAAATTCGCTTACTTGCCAAAATTTTTACAAAGAATCCAACAAGTGTTTTTTGATGGGTACCCACATCCATTTCCGGCTCCCTATGACGAACTTATAAGCATGATCCACTTCGCATGAGCCAATTGATCCTTGAACAGGGGACATGACGCAATCCCCTAGATTTATCTATGGGGTCAAGGAATGC
>JBAXUO010000175.1:0-3167 GCA_037129625.1 Chlamydiota bacterium | reverse complement strand
CTTCATAGGCCTCCATGTATTCGTCCCAGTGTTGCCGTTCTTTCACATCGGCCTGGGAGAATTTCCAGTTTTTGTCGGGCTTATCAAGTCTTTCCAGGAATCTTTTCTTCTGTTCTTTTTTCGATACATGAAGGAAGAATTTTCTTACCAGGATGCCATTATGATCGAGGTATTTTTCAAACTGGGCGATATCCTGGTAACGCTTTTTCCAGATATTATTTTCTGCATTGGGAAGGCGTTGGGCGCCAAGGTATTCCGGGTGGACCCTTACCACCAGCACTTCTTCATAATATGTGACAAAAATAGGAATTTTTTGGTGTAGTTGCCAAAAAGCGTCTTTTACAGATTTCAAATTATCAAGAGAAACGTTTTCAAAAATATCTATAGGGACAAGGGTAGATAAACGCTCTTCTAGAAATTGAAGGTGTTTTTCAAATACTGGGATAATAGGGTGGAAACGAAAGGGTTTAATTTGAAATAGGGATGGGGGAGTAGTGATAACAGTCATAGATTTTTTTTAATATAGGCCTTTTCAAAATGGATATCTCCCATAGGGCCGATTTCGACGTTATGAAGATACGGTTTAATAAGAATAGAATACTTATGATGATATATCGGGGTCAACGGCATTTCTTCATGAAGAAAATTTTCGGCCTTCAGTATATATTGAGTTCTTTCTTCCGAGTCTGAGGTTGTTTGGATTGTATTGATTAAGGAGATATAGGCCGGGCTTTCCCAATTGGAATAGTTTTTTGGATGATTTTTGTATTTAAAGCGCTCAAAGATGTTCAGAGGATCATTATATTGAAGGATCCATTGGGCAAGAGAAACTTGAAACTCATGCTTATAGAGGTGTTCTCTCCAGATTTTTTCTTCTTCTCTTTGTAAGATGACTCGAATATGCAAGGCATTTTCCCATTCTTCTTTTAATACTTCAGCGAGTTTTTTATGAAGGTTTGATGGGTTATGAGTCAGTGTAATCACGAGATCTTGGGTTTGTAAGTGAAGTTCTGTAAGTCCTTTTTGTAAATATTTTTGGGCTTTTTCTATGTTGTTATCTTCAATAAGATCTCGATTGAGACCTTTGAGGGTAATAGGGGGTATATATCGTGTCGCTATGATTTCACCCAGTTGGGTGACATTATTTACAATGGATTGTCTATTGATAGCAAGAGATAGGGCTTTTCGGATGAAGAGATTGGAAAGAGGGGGTTTTTCTACATTAAATGCACAGAAGGTGGTGGCTCCCACAGGAAAGGATAGAAATTCTTTCGATTTTTTCAGTGTAGATAGGGTGTCTAGAGGAATGGGAGATGTGGGAGTTCCGATCCAATCTAGCTCTCCCTTTTCGAACATATGGTAAGCGGTGTTCTCGTCGCCGATGATACTAATATGGATGTTTTCGAGGATAACGGTATCTTTGTTCCAAAAATGGGGATTTTTTTTGAGGAGTATTTCGTTGTGCTGTTTCCATTTTACTAATCGGAAAGGGCCGCTAAAGGTTTTTTTTGCAGTATCTTGATCGCTGTGGTTGGGTACCGGAAAGAAAACACAAAAGGAGGTTAAAGATAAAAAATAGGGGGTGGGGTTTTCGAGTTCGACAAGTAAGGTTTTTGCATCGATGGCCTTAATTTTGACATCATCTAAGGACGCCTTTTTTTTTGCTGCCGCCTCTGCATTTTTTATTGGGTACAGTAGCTGAGCGCAGAGGGCCGGAAAGGCGGGATCTAGGATTTTTTTCCAAGAGTATTCAAAATCATAGGCTGTGATTTCTCTTCCGTCAGACCAGTAACAATTTTTTCTGATATGAAATGTGTAGGTTTTTTTATCTTTAGAAATGTCAATGGATTCCGCTAGAGCCATGGAGAGGTTTCCGTCTTTTTCTAAAGAGGTGAGCCCTTGGTAGAGCATAAACATCAAGGTGGAGGTGACGTAGTCTCCGCTTTTTCTGGGGTCTAGGGTGGCTGGGTTAGTGGCGAAGCTGATATGGAGTGTTTGAGAAGAGGGGAAAAGGGGATGGATACATAAGAGGCAAAGGAAGAAAGAAAGGAGGGTTTTCATGAAAAAAAGCCATAATTGAATATTTCTCAACAGTTTGTAAAGGAGTTAGATTATTTTTTCAAGGATTTTCTTGTGTTTTTGTAAATAGGTGTTTAGCTTTCAGACCTTAAAAAAGTACAAAAATGATGTTGAGATCCGGGGAGTGGGATCAAGAATAAAAGTTCTATTTTTAACTTAGAGGCAAAGTGTTCAATCCATGCACTATTCTTATTAGCAGGTCCATTACCTTATCTGCTTGTTCAACTGCTCCTGCAGCTCTTAATTCGATTATTAGTGGGGTTAGAGTTCTTATTTGTGTTCTTTGGAGTTCATGAACGCTTTCTCTATTTGATGTGTTTACTGTTCCTAATGCTGCGACTGACGTTGCCAGTGCTACATGTAGCGCGTCTAGTGCTTTTCTTGCTCTTTTTGCTTTGTGAGCTTTTATCAAACCGCTTGTTTTTAGAATTACTATTACTAGGGATCCTATTCCGGCTATTATTCCTGCGGGTACGGCAATTGGCAAATCCGCCCCTGCGGCTGAGGTGGCAAAAAAGGCTAATCCCGCTGCCGGAGCAGCTATTACAGCTAAGAACAATGTCACTATTGTTGCTGACAAGGTGTTTATTATAAGCTCTTTTATTATTGCGGGTGTTTTTTCTTTCCATGAAATAAGAGATTTTGTATTAACGCTTATTTTGCAAAAAGGACAGTAGGGTTTTATGTCACTCCATGTGCGCATGCAGGATCTATGCATAGGATGTTTTTCTCCGTCTTTGCCATCATGAGCAACAACCCCCCATCTACCAAGAGGGTCTTGGCAAATACAACAGGTGTCTGTTCGCTTGTAAGTTGCAGGTGTACTAAAAGAAACTGACATAAAACCTCTGCTAAATTTAGTTAGGGGATTAATTTAACATTAATAGCGTTTTTATTCAAAGCCCATTTTCAGGACTTTTTGACCTAAAAAAAGTACAAAGTTGAGGCTTCAGAAACTTAGCATCATCAAGGATGCTGAGATTCAGAATACTTTATATTGCGACTTTACCGTTTGCATGAATCTAGGTACGCATTTGTCTGATGAACAAAGGCTGAACCGTTTGTACCACATGGCTCATGAGTCTTAG
>JBAXUO010000174.1:0-3185 GCA_037129625.1 Chlamydiota bacterium | reverse complement strand
AAGAGAAGTCGTCATTAAAAAGCGCCTTGAAAAAAGAAAGAATTTTATACTCTACCAAAATTGCAGGATACCTGCAAAGTTAAAATTAGATTATGCATAGCTTCTCCAGTGTTCGTAATGGGTTTGTTAAATAAGCTATAGCTTGTTTTGGAAGACTCTTCTCGCGCTTTCTTTTTTTTCTGTCGGGGTTAGGAGGGCTTAAAACCCTCATAATATTAAGCCCCAAGTTTCTTAATACACCAAGAATAGCTCCCTTTTCCATATCCTTGCTATACTGATGGTCCTCATACCAACTCCTGTCCTTAACATGATGTAATCCATTCTCTACTTCCCAATGTTGTCGTGTTTTTTCAAGGAATGATTGGGGGCATAGTTCTTCTTTTTTCATAGAGGTAATTCCATATCTATCTTCCTGCTTAACTATTATCTCGTTTTGATAGGTCGTTTTCCTGATATAAGCAACTTGACTTGCGCTTTCAAAATTGAGTTCTTCACGGACGTAGCTCGCAGCCTCTCCTGCGCATACCCAGATTTCACGAACTATTTTTTCCTTCAAAACCCTTTTTTCATCGATGGTTTGTGCATCAGCAGGTCTCTCTTCTCTTTCCTCGTCAAAATGAAGTTTTAATACTTCCTCAACAGCCCCTTGGTTTCCTTTAACTTGCACGATGTAGTGACGACCTAAACGGGTAATCTCTTTACATAAGTCCCTTCCCGAAAAGGCTGCGTCACCTGTTAGGATACGCAATCCTGGATAAGTCTTAAAAAGTCCTTCCAACATTGCTCTTAAAGTTGTTGACTCTCCTTTTTTATCTTCTATTTCAGCTTGCGCTAATGAAAGCTGAATATCGTGAGCAAATATATTTACCGCAAATAAAGGGTTTCCTTTTTCATTACACACATTCCGTAGTGCTTTCCCGTCTACAGAAGCCGTTAGTACCCTCTCTTTAACTTGTGCACATGTGCTAACCCATAGCCTAAAAGCGTTTTCAAGGGATTCCCTATGAATTTTTTTTAAAACACGACCAATAGTGGTTGCGTTAGGTGGGGTCTCCCGATTAAATCCCAGTGCTGTTTTTAATACCTCCCAATTATTTTCAGCCCATTCAACTATGTGCTCCAGACACACCATTCTTGAAACAAATCCCAATATAACCAATTTAAGAATGGATTGAAAATGATAGCGTACACCTCGTTTTTTCCGAGGGTCCGGTATGCTTTCCAGGTAACTGAATAACGTATTAGCCTCTTGGGCATAACATTTTTCATTTTTGACTAAATAGAGGGACTTAACTGTTATAGAAGGTGAAAAAGAAATTGTTTCTGGAGAGACAAAACCTGTTTGTGATATCATGGAATCTTCCTTTGTGCTGTTAAATTGTTTTTTTTTGCAAAAAAAATCTTACACGCACAAAGGGTTTATTTTAAAGAAGTGATTATCTTTATCTTGTTTTTTCTTAATTATATGACGAAAGGATCGCTAACTAGAAAGGTGGATTTCCTCTATTTAGGAGAAACTTTTGACTTTGCAGGTATCCTGGAATTGTATGGCCATTAATTTCGGTGGGAGTTATGGGAGTTGCAGGTTATTACGGGATGCAGGGGTGTAGTTCAGGGGTGTTGGTTACGCCACAAGGTCAATTGAATATTTTAAAAACTCATCCCACCAGTTGTTTGCTTTAATGATACGGAGGGTTAGCATGGGGTTAATGTTCTCAGGTCGCCAGCATGCTCCCGCAAGTTTTAATCTTTTTTGGGTAATGTATTTATGTGAACTCTCTATCTCTCCGGACCCAATAGGATACCCCTTTTCTTTGTAACTTCCGTAACAAATACAGTCTGAAAATCTCTTCACATAGCCAATCAACACTCGGATTTTTTCATTTTGTGTTGACCGATGTTCTTTTCGCAGCTCTTTCAAGAGGAGCTTTACCTCCCCCTCCCAGGCTAATTTATACCTTACAGTTACCCAAATCTTCTCATCTCCATTCTTGTAACCTAGATCCTTGGCTGTCTCGAAGAGATGTTCTTTAAAGTGAAATGAATCTAAAATAAACTGTAGATCGCAAAATGTTTGATACAAACCTTCATATAGACCAATCCCGCCGTCTGAGGTTGCTACCGGCTTCGTGTTTTCATGCATTCCAAGTCCTAAACTCAGAGCAAATAAATCTCCCATAAGATCAGGGAAACTCCTCATTCCCCCTATAAACCATTTTTTCGAGTCTTTCTCAGGACCGTTTTTGGCGAAGCCAAGTCTTATATCTCTCCAATTTTCAGTCCTTCTGCATTTTATTCTTCCGGATGGCGTTCGCCCTGCTGAATGGTCTGGAACTTCTAGAGGAGAAATGTCTATTTCTGGGGTAGAAGGAGTACCTGATTCTATTTTTTCTAAGACCCCGGTGCGAATGGAGCATCCGTCAAATCCCAGAAAAATCTTTTCCAGAGGAGCTTCTGATAAAGATCCTTTCTCTTCGGCTTTTTGATGTCCCTCTAACTTGTTTTTTATAAATTGTTCTCCAACTCTTCCTGCGCTTTCAGTTACTCGACGAATTGTAGAATCAGAGATTTTAAAATGGTAATGCCTTGCAAAGATAGCGGCGGCCTCATCAAATGAGTGCTCGCTCCCAAAATCCGTTAAAGCAGCATTGACGGATTGGCTACGTTCTTCATGTCGAACTCCGAATTTATCGATTGTATTAACAAACTCCACAGCCCCTCTCAAGTAGATGGATGGAATATGAACCTTATCAAAAAGAGTAACAAAGGCTATGCTCGAAATCCTATGAGGTGTTAACCCATCGTCGCTGATTTTTTTTTTAGATCAGCACTTAACTTTTCACCAACTTTTTGCATTGCAGCATTACCCGTCTTCATTAATATCTTGTAAAGATCCGCATCAAGACTTTTGAATTTACCAAGGAGATCAGGTTCTGTCTTGAAAAGAACTTCTACTAACTCGTCCGACATTTTTTTTATGCACTCTTCGTATTGCTTTATATTGGAATCCATTCGACATCTCTTCTTTGTTGATTTTTTATAAAGAATACCATTTTACAAAAAACACACCTTTAGTCGCATTAAAAATTTACCAACACCCCTGAACTACACCCGCGTCATACTTTAAATTGGGAACCGGCAGAAGCTATACGATATAACCATCGCTCTACAGCTGAGCGGAGCAA
>JBAXUO010000173.1:0-3197 GCA_037129625.1 Chlamydiota bacterium | reverse complement strand
CTAAATATTTTTTATTTTCAAAAAATATTCGTATATTTAATTAATAAATAAAAAATATTGATATGTCTAAATTTAAATTTAATCTTGTTGCTGGTGCGCTTTTTAGAAGCGATGTAAGAAATCAATTGAATCGCAGTAAAGAAAAGTTGGAATATAGTTTTAATGGCAATATTTCAATAAGGGAGGAAAAAAGTTTTTTTGTGGCTGTGGATAAAGAGGCTCCTTTGTATACCACAGCTCTGCGAGGCTCTGAAATCCTTGAAAAGCTTTTTTCTCTTTATGCTAAAGACTATAAAATAGATGAAAAAAATCTTTTTATGGAACTTTCCTTGATACATCTTTCTTATTTGTATGGTGTGATGGGCCAGGAGATGAAAAAAATAGCTCTTTTAGAGCAGCTTTCAGCTCTATATGCTAATCGTGAGATTGCTTGGAAATGGGAAGCTGAAACGTACCTTTCTTTAGGAAAATGGTATGAGTTTAAAAAGGATTATTCCAAAGCTCTCGCTGCCTTTGAAGTCATTTTGTCAAAACAAAAGAAAAATAATACTTTTTTAGAGGCATCTCTTCATGTTTCCAGGCTTCGAATTGCTTCGATGAAAAAAGAGGATTTTCAACTTCTCAATCCTGTTCTTCTTAGAGAACTGGATTTCTTGAAAAATTTACAGGTGATTCGAAAGCTGATATCCGAACCTGTTCATTTAGAAGCAGCATTAGAGTATGTTGATGCTTATAGCCATTTAGAGAAAAGTGAACATTCTCAAGAAAAAAGACTTTTGTTACTTACTAAAATGAAAGAGGAATTTTCTTCCGAAGAAGATATCTTATCGAAGGATTATCACCATAGCCGAAAACTATTACCTACAAAAGATCGGATCTATCAATCTTATATGAGGTTGGTAGATGCGGAGATGGCTTTATGTCGCTCGAAGTTGATGACTTCGTTGGAAAAAGAAAATTATAAACGAGAGGCGGAAAGACTTTTGCATTCTTTATTAAATGAAAAAATGGTGGTGAATGAATTCATGCAAAATCGTTTGGAAAAAGATTTGAAGATATTGGAGTCTAAAGAATGAGGATCCCCAAAAAAGGACTCATTGTAGGTTCTCTTGGATTTTCTTTATTTTTTCATATTATTCTAATCTTGGTATTGCAATACCATTTGTCTAGTTTTACCACTCCCGCTCGTATGGTGACTTCGTTTACAACTCCTTTGATTGGGGCGAGTGTTCGATTTGTAAAAAATTTTACTTTTCATAAGATGGAGATAAAACCTTTATCGCTCCCTCCCATTGTTCCGATAGGAAAGTCACCACAGGTTGAAGTGGTTTTAGAAAAAAAAATCGAACCTAAGTGTCCGATTACCTATCCGGATAAAGTACTTACCCATCCCCTTTTGACGCCCTCTCTTGTGATTTCTCCTTACAAAGAAAAGGCTTCCCTTGTCAATGTCAAAAGAGAAGAGATTACATTATTCCCTCCCAAAGCTTCCTTTTTTGTACAGGAGTGGAAGAAAATTCAAAATTTAGAAAAATCTTCTTCTGTAATTAATACTACTCATACTCCTTCCAATAATGGGGCTAAATTTGTTTTTGAAGAAAAAAAATGGGATGCCTTTCTTCGGGATAAAGGGGAGAAAAGCGCTCCTCCTATAAGAGAGATGCCCCTTCCTTCCTTAGTATTTTCGCTTCCTTCTTTGAAAGAGTTACAGACTCTTTCTTTGAGTGACGATTTTGATTTGGATGTCAGTTGGGTTGCTGATAAAGAAAAAGGGTATATTTTTGCAGCTACATTAATTCCTAAAGAGGGAAAAGTTTTCCCAAGACTTCGGCAGAATTTTTTCTTTTTATTAGATCGTTCGAATTCCATTCAAAAAAATAGATTGGCGTCTAGTCGCCGCTCGATTTTTTCCGCTTTAAAATTTTTAAAAAAAGAAGATCGTTTTAATATTTTTGCTTTTGACAGCAAAGTGGATGTTCTTTTTAGTTATAATCAGCCGAAAGAAGAGAAATATCTTCTCAAAGCTAAAAAATTTTTAGCCGAACAGAATCTAGCTAGCTTTTTTTCTTCTTCTAATTTGGCTCGTCCCTTAACGAAGATTAGTGAGGAGTGTCCTACCGTTGCAGAAGATGAAGTAGGAACGATTATTGTTTTTTCAGACGGGGATAGCTTAGTGAAGTCAAAGAATCTTCATTTCATAGAAGATTGGACGAAGAAAAATGAAGGAAGAATGAATCTTTTTGCGATAGGGTTGGATTCGGATCCTAATGGAAATTTACTTGAATTTTTTGCTTCTATAAACAAAGGAAAAAGATATACGGCTCGAAAGAATCGGGGGATGCAGAAACAGCTTGTGAAATTAATGAAAACCCTACGTTATACGATTGCGAAAAATATTTCGGTCTCTTTTATTTTGCCTGATGAAAATGGGGAGATTGTTTTTTATCCTGTGCAAAAAGAACTGAAAAATTTATATGCTAAAGAACCCTATGTAATTTTGGGTTCTACTAAAACGTTACAAAATACCCAACTGTTTTTGCAAGGAAAGATTGGGGATAAATGGGTTCATATCAAAAAGAAGATTGAATTTGTATCTGAGAAGCAGGGGGGGCGCTCTTTGGAAGAGCAGTGGGCTGTTCTCTCTTCCTACGAATATTACAAAAAGTTTTTACATGACCCTAATCCGGAAATGCTAAAGAAAGCAAAAGAGTTAGTCGAACCCTATGAGATCACAGGGATTTTTCCATGAGTTTTCTACGTATTATTGGTGGTCTTTTCAAAAGTCGCCAAATCAAAGCTCCGAAGACGAGTTTTGTTCGACCGACCTCTTCCTCTCTTCGGGAGTCTGTTTTTAATATTTGTCAAAATCGGATAGAGGGGGCTAATTTTTTAGATCTTTTTGGGGGTTCCGGGGCTATGGGGCTAGAGGCCTTGAGTCGAAAAGCGGCCCATGTGACATTTGTTGACAATAGTAAAGAGGCAGTGTCGGTAATAGAAGAGAATATTCGAGCGTTAGGTGTTCAGGATTTTACTAAAGTTTTTTTGGGTGATGTGTTTACTATTTTGAAGCGTTTGGGGAAAAGCGGGACTGTTTTTGATATTGTGTATATAGATCCTCCGTATCGGTTGTATGAGGATAGAACTTTTGTTTTTCGGTTATTAACTTCTTTACAAGAGTATAAAATCATTCGGGAAGG
>JBAXUO010000172.1:0-3317 GCA_037129625.1 Chlamydiota bacterium | reverse complement strand
CCACCTATAAAGCTGTTGAAAATGGAAAAATTGTTTTACTGGCGAATAAAGAAGTCTTGGTTTGTGCCGGAGAGCTAATTATGAATTTAGTTTCTCAAAAAAAAGGAAAAATAATTCCTGTTGATAGTGAACACAGCGCTTTATTTCAGTGTATGCAAGAAGAACCTCTGAGCTCAATAAAAAAAATGATTCTTACCGCTTCCGGTGGTCCATTTAGAGAGTATTCAATAGAGGCCTTGCAAAAGGTAACTGTAGAAGATGCCCTGAAACATCCCACCTATCGGATGGGTATAAAAAACACGATAGACTCCTCTACTCTTATGAACAAAGGGCTAGAAGTAATAGAAGCCTTTTTCTTATTTGGGATTGAGCAAGAGAAAATTGAGGCGGTGATACATCCTGAAAGTATTGTTCATGGTCTTATTGAATATATAGACGGTTCTTTTTTAGCTCAGCTTTCGCTTCCCGATATGCGGCTTCCGATTCATTATGCTTTATCGTATCCTCAAAGAAAGAAGAACATGTTTCCGACGCTTGATTTTTCAAAAACTCTTACTTTACAATTTTTTCCATTAGATAGAAAAAAATTTATTTGCTTTTCTTTGGCTTTAGAGGCTTTAAGAATTGGAAAAAGCATGCCTTGTTTTATGAATGCGGTAAATGAAGTGCTTGTCGAAAGGTTTTGTCGCAAAGAAATTTCTTGGTGGGATATTGGAATAAAATTGGAAAAATTAATGTCTTCCCACCTAGTCGAAAATTTGCTAAATTTAGAAGCAGTTTTAGAAATAGAAGAAAAAGCTCGAAGAGCAGCTTGGGTTATGTAAATTTATGTTGATACAAATTTTTTATGCTTTTTTAGGCATTTTAGGCATCGGTTTTTTAATTTTTATTCATGAACTTGGCCATTATTTTATGGCGCGAAGAAAGAAAATGAAAGTAGAGGCTTTTTCTATCGGATTCGGAAAGGCTATATATTCATGGAAACATCAAGGGGTTGTTTGGCAGATTGGCTGGCTTCCTTTGGGTGGCTATGTGAAAATTGCTGGAATGCAAAAAGAGGGAAATCGGGAACCTTGTGAGATAGCTAACGGTTTCTTTGGAAAAAAACCTTGGGATCGTATTCAAGTAGCCTTTATGGGCCCTTTTGTGAATTTTCTATTCGCATTTCTTGCCTTTTTTATTATTTGGTTTTCCGGAGGAAGGGAAAAAGGGTTATCTGAATATTCTCGCCATGTTGGTTATGTCAGCACATCTTCTTTGCTTTATGAAAAGGGCATTCGTCCCGGCGATGAAATTACTGTATATGGAAATCGCCCTTATGGTGGGATAAAGGACCTTTTTTATACTGCAGCTCGAAGTGATGCTAAACTTCATATCCAAGGATATAAAATTGATTATTACCAGGGGAAAAAAGAAGCTTTTGATTATACCTTTGATTCTTTACCCAAGGATGCTAACGGTCTTTCCATGATGGGTATGTTCTCTCCTGCAAGTGAGTTGATTTATGAGCGTATCTTACCGAATGGGGAAGAGGGTGGCGCATTAGAAAATACATCTTTGTCTTCGAGTGGTATTCAATCGGGGGATCGTATTGTTTGGGCAGATGGATCCTTTCTTTTTAGTCGACAAGAACTCACTTCTATTGTCAATTCTTCTTTAGCTTTTTTGACAGTCCAAAGAGGTGATGAGATTTTTCAAGTGAGAGTTCCTCGAGTTCTTGTGAAAGATATCAAGGGATCATCTTTGGATAGATCGGAAATTGATGATTGGAAACATGAGGCTAAACTAAAGGAGCGGGTAGGAGATCTGTACGTTCTTCCTTATCAATTGGATGAAAACATGACCATACAAGGTCCGGTTGAATTCGTGGATGAAGGATTGCAAAAAAAAGTTTTCACAATAGATGAAAGAAATCCACTCGAAAAAGCATTACAAAAAGGGGATCAAATTCTTTCGGTTGCTGGAAATCCGATTACTTCTCCTTCGGGTTTATTGCAGGAGCTTCAAGATAGAAAAGTTCTTTTGGTTGTTGAAAGGAAAGGGCATCCTATTTCATGGAAAGAGGTAGATCAAGAGTTTGAAAGATTGATGACTGCAGATATGCAAAAGATCGTTGCTTCTATTGGTTCTTCTCAGCCTATAGCCAATCAAGGAAATTTTGTTTTATTACAGCCGATAAAGCCACAAACGACCAGTGAGCTATATCCTTTTTCTATGGAAAGAAAAAATCTTTTGATGAAGCAGCTGGCTGAATATAAAAAGCATTTGGAACAGATGCTTTCGAAAGATAAAAGAGAAGATGGGTTACAAAAATTAGAGAAAAGTGAAAATCGTCTTTTCTTAGGGCTTTCTCTTGTGGATAAAAAGGTGCAGTATAATCCGTTTGCTTTGACGACCTTTGTGGAAGTTTTCAAAGACACCTGGTTTACTCTCAGCTCATTGGTTACAGGGCATCTACATCCTAAATGGGTCTCCGGGCCTGTGGGTATTGTTCATGTGATGCAAAAGACATGGATGGTTGGTTGGAAAGAGGTTCTGTTTTTACTGGGACTTTTGAGTGTAAACTTAGGGATTTTGAATCTTCTTCCGATTCCGGTTTTGGACGGTGGTTATATCGTTATTTCTTTGATAGAGATGATAACGAAGAAGCGGATGAAAGCGAAGACCATGGAGAAGTTGATAATTCCTTTTGTAGTTTTACTGATAGGTTTTATTATTTTTGTGACGTATCAGGATTTGCTCAGGCTGTTCTGGCATTGAGGAAGGAAAGGAAGGGAATTGTTTTCCCTTCCTTTTGTATAAGAAGAGTTTTATTTTTTTGATAGATATAAGCCCATAGCACTTGCGATTATTACGCCTAATCCAATCACTACGGATAGGAAAGCTTTTTGCTTTTCTTTTACAAGTAAGTTCCTTTCAAGATGGGCAGTGTTTTGTTTTTGAATAAGTCCATTTTCTAGACTGATTCTTCTGTTTTCTAGGGCTACTGAAGGTATATTAACGATAGATGAAGCTATGCCCTTAACTTTTCCTATAATAGAGGGTGCTTGAAGCGCCTCAGAAAAGCTTAAGTCATGAAGTGGCTTAGTTGGTGTGGGTTGGTAGGGTGTTTCGATGAAATTGTTTTTTTGTAAAAATTGTTTTACTGATAATAGTAACGACATGTTTATATTCTCCTTAAAAGTTTATCGGTTTATTACAACTACTATTATATTATAATTTACGTTTGTTTTTCAATTGATGTTTTAAATTTGTTGATTAAAGTGTTTTGCGTCAATTATCTTTTCCGGTCAGCGACAATTATCTTTGCCGGTTAA
>JBAXUO010000171.1:0-3355 GCA_037129625.1 Chlamydiota bacterium | reverse complement strand
TAATGATAAAAAGATGGGTTATCTAAAAAAAGGGAATCTGACGGTAAAACTTTTGGGAAGAGGTTTTGCTTGGCTAGACATGGGAACTCACGATTCTTTACAAAAAGCCTCTTCATTCGTTCAAACTATTGAAGAGAGGCAAGGCATAAAAATTGCTTGTGTTGAAGAGATAGCCTATCATTTGGGCTACATAGATCATAATGCGCTCTCTAATCTATCTAAACTGTATGGTCAAAGTGATTATGCGAAATATTTGCAGCAGCTTTCTATATCTTAAAAAAGATAATAGAGACGTATGCTAAATGAGCTTTCTCTGGGCGTAAATTTTAATGAATTTTCATCACTATAAATTTCTTTCACATGAATGGTTTGATAAAAGATGTAGCTAAACAATCCTTCCAATTTTAAATGCCAGGGTAGATCGTATCCGAAAACAAAACCTATTTCTGCTCCGAGGGGATACTTATTATCTGTTTGTTTATGAACTGTTGAGCTGAGTGTTGTCAGATAACCTTGGTATGCTTGAAATTTACTTTGAATGCAGCCTCCCAATAATGCAAAAAAGAGAGATTCTTTGGTAAAACCGAGATGAATTTCACCGCCGTATTTCATTTTTTGAGAAAGGGAAGTTTCATCAAAATAGGGATTAATATAAAAGCCATCGGTAAAGTTTTTTCCTTTCCTGTCCATAAAGGCAATTTTCCCCAATATAGCCATATAGAATGCATTCCATACAAAGGTTCCGCCACCTTGCACCCCACCTCCGAGTCCAGTTAAAGAAAGATTAACGGTTGTTTGGCTCGAGCCTCCGGTTGAAATGTCTAAATTTTTTGAGGTAGCTTTAACGTTGCCATATTCGATGTTGGCGCCGACTACAAAATTAATTTCTGAAGAATGGAGGGAAGAAATTATTAGAAAAAACAAAGGAAAAAACCACTTCATTACAAACTCCTCATTTATTTTCATATTAAGTTAAGAGAGATTTTTTTTGTAAAAAAACTATTTTTTGGGGCGGTGACTATCATAGTCTAATTTTGTCGTTAGCTGTTTTTTTTCTTTTACTGGAGAACGCGAAAGGTATTTTTCCATATTTTTTTCAGATACGAAAAGGTTATTAATGGGTATTTTTTTATCTTTATAGTTTAGGAAGGGAATTTTTCTTCCTTCCTTATCCTCTTCAAATGAAATTTTGCAATAGGAGGGTTGAAAAACAGCGTCAGGACGGTTTTCTTTTTCAGAGGATTCAATAAACTTTCCCATTAAAGCCGGATCGAATAAAGAGCCAAATTGTTTAATATTGTTAAAGAAAAAATCTTTTTTTCGAACGATTTGATTGGAAAAAATTCGTGAAGAATGATCATTGAAATACTCTTCAGTAAGAATGGGAAGAGAATCGAGAGTGTTTTTTCCATATTTATTTTTGAAAAGAAAAAGGGCTTTTTTGGGGTCTGTATTTCTTTTAGATTGTTCGAATAGAAACTCCGTACATTTTTTTAATGAATCACGATTAGATATGAAGATGAAAGAAGGTTGGCAACGTTCCTCATTGTCAAAAGAGGCGGCCATGCCGGGATAATTCTTTTTAAATACAGGAAGAAGTTTTGATAAATCTGTGTAGATTAGGACATTGTCATCTAAATAAAAAACATTATGTAGATGTCGTTGGATGATGAGAGATTCTAAGCAAAAGAAGTTTTCTGATATTTGCTGTGAATTAGCAGGATTTTTGATGATATGGTGGAGATATTTTTGATGAACCGTTGTTTTTTTTAATTTTTCCAAGGGTATATAAATAACGTCAAGACGTTTGGGGTGGTTTTGAGAGGTCTTGGGTGGTGTTATAACATAAATAGGTATAGTTTCATTAAATAAGCGAAGTTGAGTAATGGTTGCATCGAGGTGCTCTAGGTTTGTTTTTTCAGTGAGTATGAACACAAAAGAAGAATCGCTGGGGGAAAAAGAAGCGTGAAGAGAAGGAAAAAATAAAAAAAAAGTAAGAACCAGAAAACGTAGTTTATACTTTAGATGATTTTTTATAATGATCCTCAATTCCATGTAAAATGACGTCAGGGTCGTCTGTGAGTTGAAATAATTCTAAGTGTTCTTTTTGAATATAGCCTTGACTGACAGCTGATTTTTTTAGCCAATCGATGAGTCCTTGCCAATAATCAGAGCCGAAGAGGTAAACAGGGAACCTCTTGCTTTTTTCAGTTTGGAATAAAGTTAAGGCTTCGAAAAGTTCATCAAGGGTTCCAAGTCCTCCGGGAAAAACAACGAAGGCTTGTGCGTATTTTAAAAACATAACTTTTCTTACAAAAAAGTAGTGAAAACTAAGAAGAAATTTTGGGTCTATATAGGGGTTTGGTGGTTCATCAGCAAGTTCAATGCAAAGTCCGCATGATTTCCCTTTTCCTTCGATGGCTCCTTTGTTGGCTGCTTCCATAATTCCATAACTTCCACCAGTGACGATAGAAAATCCTTTTTCTGAAAGATTTTTGGCTAGTTTTTCAGCGATAGCATAGTAGTGGGAATATTTTACTTTGACTTTAGAAGAGCCAAAAAAAGCAACAGAAGGGTGTAGAGGGGCCATAGTTTCAAACCCTTCAACAAATTCGGAGAGAATTCTAAAAAGTCTCCAAGGATCTTGAGCGTAGAGTGAATGTTTATCCATATTTTTCAGTATACTAAAAAAAGATATTTTTTCTTTTCTTTTTCATCGAATGAAGTAAATGTTTCCCGTAGGCTACTTCATGAAGGTTTTGAATCGTTAACAAGGCAGAAGGGTCTTCCTTCAAGACGATCTCTTTTAGCTCGGAAATATCAAGTCTTTCGATGATTAGGTATAAAATTTCCTTATTTTCTCCGGAAAAGCCACCAATACTTGGAATGATAGTGAGGCCAAGGCCTAATTTATTTGTGATAATTTCTCGAATATCCTGAGGCTTATTGGTAATGATCATAACTGATTTGAGCTCATTGAGACCTTCAATAACGATATCGATCATTTTGAATGCAACAAAATAGGTCATTAGAGAACGGAGCGCAATATGCCAGTTGTGAAAGATGATTCCGTATAATGCAAAGATAAAAATATTGATAAAAAGGACTATTTGACCGACCGTAAATCCTGTCTTTCTGTTTATGAGGATGGCTAAAATTTCAGTTCCGTCTGTGCAACCTCCATAGCGAATGATAAGTCCGGCACCCATGCCTAAAAGAGCGCCTCCGAAGACAATCACTTCGAGAATGTCGGCAGAAAATGGGGGTAATTTTTGTAAAATCAAAAGAAAGAAAGCAAAAAAGAGTATGGCTGCGGCCATGGAAAAAACAAAGGTGCGACGGATATATTTATATG
>JBAXUO010000170.1:0-3356 GCA_037129625.1 Chlamydiota bacterium | reverse complement strand
GAGATAAAAACAAAAAAATGGCTAGCTTAACCCTCCCATAAATGAGAGGGATTGCTCTAGTCTTTTGTTCAATTTTTTTAAGAGGATGCCAAGAATATTCGGACAATTCGGGTCCTTTTTGAATCGAAGGGAGAAACATTTCGGTGTATTCTTTTTCAGCTTCTTTGGATAGATTTTTTGTCAATTTTACATGGGATGTATTTAAGATTTTCCAGCTATTTATTTCAGGTTTTTTTGGGTTTTCTGTTTCTTTTGGCGGAGATTGTATAACTGCTTCGATAAAACTTACAGTGATTGAGCGTTTTTTAGGATCATCGATTATGCAGGAAACAATATATGGTTTTTCAGGCAATATAATATGGGATAGAAATTTTGTTTTTTCCTTATTTTCCCATAGCGCTTTAGGGTCTTTTCCGTAGGGTCCGTTGTCTTCAATTTTTTTTAAAAAATTTACATAGAAATCTATTTGATCTGCTTTGGGAAAGTTTTGAAAACTACTTTTAGATTCTGGGGTTAGGTGGATTTTCCATTTTTGGGGAATGGAGGTATTAGAAGTGGGTTGGATGGGGGTTGTCATGAAATCCTTTTATTTGCACATGCTAATTATATCAAAGTGATTGATTTTTGTTAATTTGTTTAATTAAAGTAATTGTTATTAGTTAAGTTGTTTTTAAAATTTGTAAAATAGTATCCGGTGCTTTAAGGCAGATCTGTGCAAAAAGCTACATAGCAACGCTCCGGAAATTATTTTCCTAAAAATTTCTAGTGTTATTTCTTTTGAAATTGTATCCTCTCTACACTATTTTGGAGGCAAAATGGCATCATCATCGGGGCTTAGAGGTCCCCAACAGCTTGGTCCACAAAGTAATTATCAATTGTTTATTCCGGAGCTGGTTCAAGAATCTGTTTCTTCAGCTTGTGATTACTCAGACGCAAAGGAAAACTTTCAAAATAATTTTATAGGGGACGGCGAGCTTTTAGCTAGAGCCATTTTTTTAGACCACTCTAAAGTCCATCTTTCGGAACAATTAGGTAAGCAAGTCCATGTCATAAATGAATTGTGGTTTTATATTTTGCCCTTTTTGTTTTGTGCCGGAACAGAAAAAATCGGATGGAAAGGTTTTACGCTTCCTTTTTTTGAAAAAATTGTGGTTTTAACGAAAAGACCGGAAGTGGCTTGGGGTGATTTACGCAGGGAATATACTCTTCTTTCTTCCTTTCCCAAGCACGAAGGTATTATTTATCCGTTAGCTTTAGAGGAAAAACTAGGTAATATTTATCTTTATGTAAAGCAATATTCTTTGGATGGCTATGCAAGTTGGGAGCAAACAAATCTTTTTCAAAGAACAGGCAAGCCAAGCCATGATCTATTTGTTTTGAAAAATATCCAAACCGTTTTGCGCCAACTGATTTCGGGACTCTCTTTTCTACAGGATAATCATATTATACATGGGGACATAAAGCCGGAAAATGCCTTGATGTTGTTTGACACACAAAATCCGGAAATAGTTTCTGAGGCGGTTTGGACGGACTTTTCTTTTGCTTTTAAAATAGAGGAATTGAAGTTTCGAGAAATCGCTAGGGGTTCCTTTTCTTATATATCGCCTGAACTTGCTTTGGCAAGATCGTTACAAGATATTGTAAAAGCAAATAGCTATACAAAAGATATTTGGGCTTTAGGGATTGCTTTTGGTGTCATTTTTCAAAAAGAGATAAGTCCTTCTTTTATTCAACCCATTATTAATGTTTGTTTTGATTGCCGGATGTCCTTGGAAAGGAATGGTAAAGAGAGGTTGCAAAGAATTTCTGATTTATGTTCTCCTCAGCCGATAAATATCCATTCTCGAGAAAGTTGGATAGACAAACAACAGTATAGACCTAATTCCTTAGAGTCGTTTCTTCAAGGTTTTTTACAGATTGATCCATCGAAAAGAACCCCTCTTAATGTGGCTTTGCAGAATATAGAAAAGATTGAACTTGTCCCTAAAAAATAGGGAATAAAGACCTTGTAGAAAACTTTTTGCTGCGTTATGCTTTTGGAAGCAAAATGTATAAGGAATTTTTTATGAAACATGCCATTTCTCCCTCCAGAAGTGATGATTATCCTGAGTGGTTTCAGCAAGTGGTTAAGGCTGCTGACCTCGCCGAAAATTCTCCTGTACGGGGATGTATGGTTATTAAACCTTGGGGATATGGTATCTGGGAAAATATCCAAAAAGTTTTAGATAAAAAATTTAAAGAAACTGGTCATCAAAATGCGTACTTCCCTTTATTTATCCCTTTGAGCTTTTTTGAAAGAGAAGCAGCGCATGTGGAAGGTTTTGCGAAAGAATGTGCCGTTGTAACCCATCATCGATTAGAAAAAAATGCGGAAGGGAAATTAGTTCCTGCCGGTGAATTGGAGCAACCCTTGATTGTTAGGCCTACTTCCGAAATGATCATAGGGGAAATGTTTTCTAAATGGATCGAATCTTATCGAGATCTTCCTATTTTAATCAATCAGTGGGCTAATGTCGTAAGATGGGAGCTTCGTACCCGAATGTTTTTGCGTACAACCGAGTTTTTATGGCAAGAAGGTCATACGGCTCATGCAACGGAAAAAGAGGCGGTAGAAGAGACCCTTCGTATGTTAGAGGTTTACACAAGGTTTTCTGAAGATTATTTAGCTATTCCTGTGATTAAAGGAGAAAAGTCGGAAGGTGAGCGTTTTCCCGGAGCTGATTCTACTTATTCTATAGAAATGATGATGCAAGATCGAAAGGCCCTGCAAGGTGGAACTTCACACTTTTTAGGACAAAATTTTGCAAAGGCATCTCAAATAAAATTTAGCAATGAGAAAGGGGAGGAGCAGTTTTGTTGGACTACTTCATGGGGCGTGACTACCAGACTGATTGGTGGTCTTATAATGGTGCATAGTGATGATGATGGTTTAGTGTTACCTCCAAGAATAGCGCCTACCCATATTGTTATATTGCCCATTATTCATGGTGATGAGCAGCGAGAGGAAATTATTCAATCCTGTCAAAAATTGAAGGAATCCATAGAGAAAATTTCTTACATGGGCCAGCCTATCCAAGTGATGATTGACGCAAGGGATATTAGAGGGGGAGATAAAAAATGGTCCTGGGTGAAAAAAGGGGTTCCTCTTCGTATTGAACTGGGAAAAAGAGATATGGCTTCGGATACGTTATATGTGGGAAGACGAGATCAAGCACAGTCAATCCAAATTCCTCGGGTGGAGTTTTTAGAAAAGGTTGAAGGCATTTTAGAAGAGATGCAAAAAAATCTTTTTAATCGAGCCAAGCAATTTCAAGAAGCCAATACGCTAGAAGTTACTAGCGAGGCAGAGTTGGTTC
>JBAXUO010000017.1:0-14198 GCA_037129625.1 Chlamydiota bacterium | reverse complement strand
AGAACTTAACGCTGCTCATCAGCAAGCTATTCAAGCATTAAGAACCCAACTTCAAGAAGGTCTTAATTTAAAGGAAAAAGATCTAAGCGACTTAAGAACTAAGGTCAAAGAACTGGAAGCTCAACAAGCTCAAGAGGCCGAAACAATTCAAAACCTTCTCGTAACAATACCTCAACGTAGAACAACACCTCCTTCCAATGCCTCTTCAACAACAACCTCATCTAGTCCAGAAGTTAACCCAGCTCAATCGACCATTGCACCTTCAGCCAAAGGAAGCTCTTCATCTTCATCAACAACATCTGAACCTGAAGATCTTCTCTCTTTAGAGGATGATGTGAAATCAGAGACAAGTTCCTACGTTAGTGTACAAACAGACGAAGATGTTATACCCCAAGAACAACCTGCCCAAAAAATATCTCAATTACAAACAGACCAAGCTGTTATACCTCAAGAGCAACTTGCCAAACGAATTTCTCAACTACAGACCGAGATATCGGATTTACAAAAAAAACACACCTCTGAACTAGAACAGCTCAAAAGAACCAATCAAGAAGAAATACAAAAATTAGAAAATAGCGCCAAAAAAGCACATGAGAACGCCAATCAAATTCAATCAGAAGCAAAAGAGGCCCGTCAAACTCTAATTAAAAAAATCGAAGAAAAAGAAAGGGAATTAGAACACCAAACGCTTGAGCTCCAAGAAAGAAACGTAAAACAATTAGAAGCTCTAAGCCTTGAACATGAAAAATCCCTTACCTCTTTACAAAACCAACTAAGAGATCTTTCTCGAACAGCCCAAGAATCGAACGAATCCTTTCAACAAGCTCAAGAACAAATCCAACAAGCCTCTCTGCAACACTCCTCAACTATCCACCAATTGGAGCAAAAATCTAAATCCCAAATAGAAGCTCTATCAAAACAACTTGAGGACACAAAACAAAAATTAGCTAAAGCTGAACAAAACATTACTCAAGAAAGAAATACTGCAGAAACCTTAAGAGTAAACTTAACCCAAGTGGTATCTACAGCTCAAGCTACAGATATCTTGGCAAATGAAACTCTTGCTTCAAGAATAATTGACATCGAACGCTTAGAAGCCATGGCTTTAGCAAGAACAGCCGAATTTCATAAAACATCCACTGCTCAACAAAATGAAATACAAGAATTAAAAACAGCCCTAAAAAGCACAAAAATAGAAAAAGCTGACATCTCTTCAAGAATAGACTCTCTGTCCCTGGAAAGACAACAACTTCAAACGAAATTAGCAACTGAAAATGCAGCCAACACCGATCTTCAAAATACGACAGCTCTTCTTAAACGAAAAAATGAAACCTTAAAAGAACAGTTTTCACTTGAAAAGGATTCTCTCTCAGAGCGCCTTAAAGATAAAGAAAAAGAACATCAGGACCTTCTTAGAAAATTCCAAGCCTTAGAATTACAATCTAAAGAACAAAATACCCGTTTACGAGACTTACAAAATCCACCCCTTCCTAAAATACAAGAAAAACAGGCTGCCCTAACTTCTACGACACCCACTGCGCCCTCATTACAACCTCGATTATTCGCTGTAAAAACTTCCTTGCAAGAGAACTTCCAAACTCGTTTAAACCAATTATCCATGCGACAGGAAGATATTTTATCGAAAATCAATCAACTCGAAGCAGCTAACACAGAATCTCAGAAAGCCAAAACTGCTATACAACAACAACTCCAAACAGCAAGAGAAACTAATGGTCTAGCGCAAAACACAATAGCACAATTACAAAATCAATTATCAAAACAAACGCTAGCAGCTGAAAGTGCTTCTACTCAATCCACACAACAGAATCAAAATCTTGAACGCCAACTAAATGTTCTTACAAATCAAAATACAGCTCTAACAACTGCTTTACAAACAGCTACAAACCAAATATCCGAATTTACACAAAAAGACACAGCTAAAAGCTCTGAAATACAAATAATTCAAAGTCAATTGGCAACAGCAAACATAACTAATACTCAATTTCAGACCCAGCTAAAAACCATACAAGAGCAATTAGCCAAACAAAGCGCCCAAGAAAAAACTGCTATAGAAGAAAATGTTCTATTACGACAAAAAATGGTTTTATTTTCCACACAGTTTTCCCAAATTAAAACAGAAACTTCAACAATTCAAGAAACTAACCAACGCTATAAAGCCATTATTGAAACAGCAAAAAAACGGCTCCCATCAGGCACTACAACTACATCAGCGCCACAAGAAAATTCAGAAGAATTATTAACCCAAGGTATTGAACAATTAAATACCAGAATTAAAACGCTAGAGACTCAAAATCAAGAATTGAGTCAAACAAATGCTCTAAAACAACAAGCTGAGCAAGAGCTTCAAAATGAACTTGAAGTTTCTAGAGGAGAATCTCTATCCCTTCAAGAACAAATGCTCCAATCCAAGGCCAGCCTACACATAACACAGGCCACAACAGCAGTATCAAGAATTTTTCAGGCTTGCCAAAAATTAGATTCTGTAGATCCTAAAACTATTCGAATCGAAGCAGATAGCCTGCAAATGGCTTTAACATATTTTATTATTAACATAAATAAAGTCGCTGTAGAAACTGATTTCACAGAATTTGAAATGAATTTCCCAAAAAGTCTTGAACATTTCTCTACGAATAGCTTCTTCCCTCTAAAATTTAAAATCTTTAACCCACCAACCAGCTCTACAACCGGCCAATTACAAATTCATTCCCAAGCGACAACAACGTATCTACCCTTTGATACAGGACTTGCCACCCGATTCCTAATTCAAACTTATAAACAGCAAACACCGCAAGGGCTAAATCCTAATACAATTCTTGACGAATTTTATGTAATCAAAAAAACAGCCTCAAGACAAAAAACTGAGACCCAAACATCCGTTCGTGAGGCTTTATCATTACTAGCGCAGACATGTACAGACTTAAGCGAAAAAGCTCTTATAAAAAAATGCAACGACCTAGCCACCGCCCTTACCATATTGACTGAAAAAGGCTACCTATTATGTGCACCTACAACCGAAATCCAACTTCGATTACAAGGACTTCACCGCAATACCCTCTATAAAACAATCCAAGAAACATTCAATAGCAAACTCCGAATCCTTTCAGCCAACCCATTAAATCCAACCGCATGGGATTCAGAAGACTTCTTTAAAGAACTTATTTCACTTGAGCAATCTCTATCTTCTGCAACACAACCGTCTGAGATATTAAAAATCTTATTTGGCACTGCTGACCGAAGTTTTGCCGCACAACTTCAATTGATTTATCAAATTTTAGGAAATAAAACTGCAAAGGAACTTGAATCTAACAATTTAGATAACCTTAGAGTGCAGTGTAGACTACTAATCCCCGTTTTAAGAAAAATTCTAATTAAATTCGCTCTTCATTTTCAGATGGAATTCAAACACTTAACCGAAATCTCCTCCACAGGAACATCGAGCGGAAGTAGCAGTTCCTCCTCCTCACCTACGAAAAGAACATATTAAAGATAAGAAGGAGCTCTCAATCGCTCCTTCTTAAATAAGAAAATTAGCAGCAGCTATCCCCTTTCTTCTCTTCAGATTTCTCGTCAGAAGAAGGCTGAACATCTGAAATCGCTGCTTTCAAAAATTCGATCTCAGATCCATCTATCATCTTTAAAATTATTGTCGTGTCTTTAATACGAGATACAGTTCCAATAATCCCCATCGCTGTTACACGATCTCCTTTCTTAATAGCACATCTTTGCGCTTCCATTTTCTTTCTTCTTTTTTGCTCTGGTCTCCAAAGAATAAAGTAAAAAAATACAATCGCTACGCCAATCATCAATAGCGGTTGGAGAAAGTTTCCTTTCGAAGCAGCTGCTACCGGAGCATCCGCATGGAGAAAACTGGCAAAAGATCCAAGACAAAATACAAATTTCTTCATAAACTTCCTTTATAGGGTTGAATAGATACTAGATTGCCCGATATGCACTAGAAAATCAAGTCCAAAAGCACAATGTTCTCAATATGAACAGTATGAGGAAATTGATCTACAGGCTGCATATGTATCGGTCGATAGGAAGAAAACAGCTCTATATCACGCACTTGAGTCTTCGGATTACAAGAGATATATAGAATTTTTTTAGGAGCTAGCTTCATTAGGTAAGAAATAGTTTGAGCATCTAACCCGCAACGTGGAGGATCCACTATCACAAGATCGGGTTTCTCCGGAAGGGTCTCCACAAGCTTTTCCACCATCCCAGAGTAAAGAACTACATTCGATATACGGTTCTCTTGCAGATTTTCTTTTCCATTAGCCACAGCCTCTTCATTACTTTCAATCCCGTATACTTTTTTAACAAAAGGAGAAAAGAACATCCCAATAGTTCCGGTCCCGCAATACAAATCATATACAATCATATCCTTCGTGGGCTTGGCTAAAGCCAATGCCAAAGTATATAACTTTTCCGCTTGAAAAGTATTTGGCTGAAAAAAAGAGGATGAACTAATCCTAAATACAAATTCCTTATCTTGAACTAACAGCTTCTCTTGAATATATGGCCTTCCATATAGAAGAGTATCGATAAATTGGGTAGGAACCCCTTTTTCCGTCTTCTGCCATCGAATAATAATCGAAGTCACATTTTCTACACTTAGAACGGCTTGAACAAAAGCCTCTGCATGAGAAGAAATAATTTCTTCCGCCACTGTCAAAATAACCATCTTTTCATCTGTTCTTTTTCCTTCTCGAAGGGTCAAAGTGCGGAAGGTTCCACTATTTCGAGGAGGGTCAAAAGCAGATAAACCACTCTTTCCCCAAAATTCTTTTACAGCTAACAACACTTTTGAAAACCAAGGAGCCGCCAAATGACAATGTTCTAGGTTAAAAACATAATTTTGGGCCCTTGCGATCATAAGACCTAAAAATTGGGTATTGGCTCTATTTTGAGAAAAAGTAAATTCCATTTTATTTCGATATTGCCAATAGGGATCTGCAGGGACTATGGGTAAAATGTCTAGGGGAAGCTTTTGAAAAAGCTCTTGTAATATTTTTTCTTTATGTCGAAGTTGATGGGTATATAGCATCTCATGAAAGTGACACCCTCCACAGATACGGCTATGAGGACACTTAGGTTCCCCTCTTAAAGGAGATAAGGTAAGTATTTCCTCTAGTCTTCCTTTAGCAAAACCCTTTCTTTTTCTACCCCAATGGGCTTTAATAACATCGCCGGGGAGAGTATGAGGAATTTCGATACAAAGATTATTTAGATGAGCAACCCCATCCCCTTTTTGGCTGATCTCTGTAATAGAAAGTTCGGCTTGATTCAACATGGGAGAAAGGATATCGAGTTTTTAGAAAAGTGACAAGATTAAAACAAAACGACCTTTTCTGAAATTGAATTTTATGGCAAACTTTAAATTCTTGCCGATGTGGCGAAATTGGTAGACGCGGCAGACTCAAAATCTGTTTCTGGCAACAGAGTGCTGGTTCGAGTCCAGTCATCGGCACATCCCCGGAGACATTTTCAGAAATGTCAATGTCTCCACATTTTTCTTTTTCTAAATTCTTGGTTTTCTATGCCTCAGAAAGCAGCTGTCTTGGAAATGCTGCTTCATGTACTTTAGCAACAGACAAAAGATCATTATTCCTCATTTTTCTAATCCTATTTTACTAAAATAATTTTGCGTTTTCTTTAGAGTTAGGAGTCTTTTAATGAGCAGGTGAACATTAGTAAATGGGTCTTTTTTAGGATCGTCGAATTGTTTGGAAGTCAACAACGAAGCATGCTTGCAGGCAGTGTCAACGAGATGAACCGTCGATTTAAAGATTTGCACACCATCTTTATCATAATCTTCAAATCCCGGTAATTTCTTTAAGAATTTTAATACTTGTTGGGGATCGCCAAAACCCGATTCCCGAAGTCGGAAATGGAGGAATGGCCATATTTCAAAACATGGATTAGAAACGATGGGAACGAATTTTCTGAATTTACACAATTCAATGGCCTCTGCAAAGGCTGATGGTTGATTATCACGATCAAATACGCAAAATATTTGATCATATTTTATGCCATCCTCTTTAGATTTTCGCTTAGCTGTATTCACAATGCTTTTTGGATCGGTTCCATCTCCCTTACATATGTGAGCGTGTACCCTTAAGCTTCTTGCAAATTCACAGAGATAGTCTACCTCTGTTTCTCCCTCACATATTACTAAATCGATAGGAGAGTAGAGATTATCCGGCCTACGATAAGAGCGAATTGAGGTTCTTTTTTTCATGAGAAACGAAATTTCCCTATAAATGGAAGAGCCCCATACCGACCTTGCAGATATCCCTTGCCAATAGCTTCTCCTTTGCGTGGCTTAAAGTCTAAAAGGGAATAAAGGCGAGAGCTTTGGGTGTCGTCTTTTTGAACAAACCAAACTTGATCTCTTCTAAAAAAATCACTGTCCAGCAATGAAGTATCGTGAGTAGTAAAAACAAGTTGAGCATTCTTCTGATTAGTTTTTGGATTATGGAAAAGTTCTATCAAATATCTGACGATATTTGGATGAAGGTGCAAATCAAGCTCATCGACAAAAAGCACGAGTCCATCACGAAGAGCTTTTAACCATCCTCCTGCCTGTACAAACAATCTTTGCGTTCCATCAGACTCGTCCATTAATAGATCGAAAAAGACTTTTTGGTCAGAATCAAGCATTTTGTGCTGCGTTCTTACAATTGTTTTCTTTATAGGAGGACTTTCTTCTTCTATTAATTGAAAATTTTCAATCCCGATATCCGCGCATTCCATGAATTTATGAATCCAAGGTTTTGTACTTGGTTCTTTTAGAAATTGAAAAGTGAGATCAGGATTAAAATGAGTTTCTTGTATTGGGCTGGCCTTTAACAAAATGACCAATTGATCTCTAAACCAAAGGAAGATGGGCTTCAGTTGTTCACTATTAAATTGCACTGCTGTTGATAGATAAAGAGCGTTGGCTCTTGTCATTTGCTCCCAAGCCTTGTGTTCTCCCTTAAAACCGGGTCCTTGATACCAGTTATACGTTCCAGAAAACGAATCCCAATTTCTTGTAAACCAAGTTTGGCGATGCTTTTTAGGGTATGCATAAAGCTCTTCTGTAATAACTCGCTCTTCTGTAAGGGCTAGGTGGTAAGTGAAGCGTGTTTGATCACAGACAAAATCAATAACAAATTCGCTAGGTTCTTTTGTGGATGTAGCTATAAGTCGAAATGGTTGAAGAGGGATTTTTTGCCCTTCTTGAAAAGTGGTAGAGGACAAAAGGACAAATTGCTGTAAGAAATGGATCGCTTTGATGAGGTTGCTTTTACCCCCGGCGTTCGGTCCGTAAATCACAGATGAACGCACTAGCCTTTGATTTTGGGTGAATTCAAAGGTATTTGACTCAAGAAGCTCTGACCCCTTGCTTGCGAATAGATTCAGAGTTTCTTCCTTCTGAAAAGATCGAAAGTTTTTGACTGAAAATTGCAATAACAAGGGTTATTCTCCTTTATCTTTCTTAAGATAACCTTATTATTGCATATTTTCTGCAAAAAAGCAAGTAATTTTATGATTTTGACCTTGAATTCACTGAAATAAATTCTTGTCTGAAGGCGCGGACGGCTATCAAATTCTGCTCATTCCCCCTCCCGGAGGAGGTTCTATTTCTTTAGAGGAGGAATAGTGGAAAGTTGGGCTTCTCTTCCTGACTAAAAAACCCTTTGTTCAAGTTCATAGATTTTGCGCATTCCATCGATAAAATAATCGATAATTATCTGGTCGTCGGCATTACTAAAAAACAAAACTAATTCAGAATGAAGATGTTAATCAACTGCACCTAAACGCGGTACAGTTGAGATTACGAGATCTTAATCTATCACTAAAAACACAAAGAGCCCGAAACTTGAAAAGCATACTGATTAAAAAATCGTGCCTCAAGATTTAAAGAAAAGGCACCCTTACCCCCTATCGAGGTCCCTAACACAAGACCCCATCTTTCTTTAATAAACAATGCGCTTTGAGATAATAAAGCCGGATTAGCGTCGTAATCCGGGATCAGGATTGACGCTGTATGGGGCAATGGAGTCGCAGTCGAATAAATATAAGAAACCCCGATATATGGAGTCAAAAGATCACTTTGATAAGCGATGCCGAGGGCCCCTTGAATATCTTCTACAATATAAGAAAGAGGTGTCACAATACTACAAGCCTTCCCTTCAGCTTGGACATAAGAAGGATGAACTCTAGCATGATAATATTTCCCATCTACGCCTAAGAAAAAATGATCCCAATGAAATAACACCGCAGAAGCACCGGCCCCCCAAGAAAAATCAAATCGATCCGCATACAGAGTATCAGAAGGTTCTTTGATCTCTAAATTAGAAAATCCGGCAATCCCATATAAATCAACATAATGAAAAAGATTACAAGTTAATACCCCAAGATGTGACCTTTCCTTAATTCTATACGCTTCCGATTCCCCATAATCTCCCTTATACAAATCATCATAAACATAACTCAGACGAAGATGAAAAAAAGTATTTTCTGAAAACACCAATCCCTCTCGACTCAGAGCGGGCGCTGCGAAGTTTCCAACAAATGTCCCTTCTGAAAAAAAAGGAACAAAAAAGAAAAAAATCATTGCCAATCGATATCGTGCCATGCATTTGCCTTTGTATAAGAACGAAAAGTTTCCATTATTATTTTGGTATTTTCACCTAAAAGACCTGAGCCTACCCTATTTTGATCAATTTTCACAACAGGGACAATCTCTTTATTACTGGCTGTTATAAAAGCCTCCTCACAAGTGAGGAGTTCGGATAGAGAAATTTTTCTTCTTTCCACAGGAAAAAGATCTTTTGCTAAATCTAAAACCACATGCCGGGTAATTCCGGCAAGAATCTCTTCTTCAGGGGTAACCAAGACTCCTTGAGAGAAAAGGAAGAAATTGCTCGTCGTTCCTTCTAAAACGTGTTGTTGTCGATTAACATAAAGAGCCTCTATGGCCCCAACTTTTTTGGCTTGCTGCAAAGCCACAATAGCTAACGTATAATTTAATGATTTACAATCCGGCAAGAAACGCTCGGCCATAAAAGTAGTCACTGAAACTCCTTGTTCATACCATTCTTTTGGGGGGCGCAAAAGAGGATAAGCCATAACGATAAGAGAAGGTTGATTGCCGGGCATCAGGTGATCTGAACTTTTCCCTCCGGTCACGAGGAATTTTACATTCGCTTCCGTCAATTGGTTAAGTTCCATCAACTTTATTACAATTTTTTCGATTTCTTCATCTGTCTTATGAACACAAAGGCCTAATTTTTTTGCTGAATGGCGGAGTCTTCGCAGATGAGCTTTCAATTGAAAGGGTTTCCCAAGATAGGTTCTAAGAAAATCAAAAGCTCCAAATCCCCGGCTCAAACCGATATCAAAAACGGAAATAGAAGCTTCTTTCAAGTATTCATCATTTACAAAAGAGAACATAATCTAAAAAGTTGTTTATTTATGTTTAGAGAATTTAAAAATATTTTGCAAGCAACATTTTTTCATTTTTTTTAGAAAAAACGATCTTATAATGTGCTGTAGAATTGTTTTTTTCAATCCAGCCTTTTTTATTTTTTTATTTATTTTTAAAATTTTAAAAAAAAAACTTGCATAATATTTGCAAAAGCAACTATTCAGGATAGTGAAAGACGTTTTCTAAACAACAAGAGGAGTTTTTAGAATGGCCTTAAAAGATGTTATCAATTCAATGAATACACAATTGGCAAATCTTACCAAAGATTTAGTCAAAGCAACAAATGGTAATAAAGCAGCTTCGCAAAGAGTGCGAACCGGTTCTATCAAGTTTGAGAAAACAGCAAAGATCTACAGAAAAGAATCTGTTGCTGCTGAAAAGAAAGGGGTTTTTAAGAAAATGAAGCAACAAGCACATGTTGCAAAAAAACCCGTCAAAAAAGCAAAACCTGCTAAAAAGCCTATCAAAAAAGGCAGACGATAATCTCTATTTATGTGGGAGGAAGAATTTCCTAGGAAAAAATTCCTCCCTTTTTCTTATAAAAATCATCCCATACACTGTAAAAATTAAAACTGTCGAATTTTCGTTTTCTCGGAAGAAAAACTTATCATTTCCTGATTGTCTCGATCCAACCGCACTTGAATATTTAGATAGGGATAGGGATGCCGATTATCCAAATTTCTTCCCTCTTTCTTTTTACAAAGTTTTACAAAAATCTCCTTGTTGTACCAAGGTGTAGTAGAAACTTGAGTCTTTTTTTCATAACGAACAAAACTCTCATATTCTTTTTTTCCTCGATATCCGGGATGTTCTTTGTAAAATTGAAAAACTTTTTCCAAAACTTTCATCGGTTCATTTTCCATACCCTGTACGTAAAAATCCACTTCTGCAGCAATCATATGCTTGGACATCGAATTCTCTTTTGAAGCATCTACATATAAATTATGCACAGGGCAGCGATGACCCGATGTAATCACCACTCGCCGCTTCATTTTTTTCTGAATGTAATTCAAAAGATCCACAAGAACAGGATAGACATTCTCTTTTCCATGAATAAAAGGAAGGCCGTGCTTTCCCCCACAATCTTGAAGTTTTTTTTCACCCACCGTTCTAGGAATGTTGGAAAGGCTACCCTTACAACGAAAATGATCTTTAGAAATCCGGGGGATATTGGAAGCTGCCACCTCCCAAGGATACAAATCTCTTTGACAAAAGGCCGGATTACTTAGAGGAAAAACGGACTGATCCTTCTTCCTATAAATATATTCTGCTGTGCAATTTTTCCTTCTAATCTCCTCATACTCAGACCTTTCAAGACCAGAGCAGCCCCACAGAAGAAGAGGGAAAAGAGCTAATATCCATCTATTCATGTGTAAAAATTTAATTCAATTCCTTATAGTCCGGTTTATATAGGGGGAATGCATCCATATTGCACTCGAAAAATAGTATGTCACAATTTCATTTTGAAAAAATCGATCCCCTTTCCATAAACAAATTACAACACCCATACAAAGACGTCAACTCTGAGGATTTTTTTCTTTCTTTACAAGAACGACTCGAAGAGATGAAAGTTTTACTGCACCACGTTCTTCATCACATCCACCAAGGGATATTATTTGTAAATAAGGAGAAAATAATCTCGTATGCCAATACCTTTGCAGAAAAAATATTGGAAAAAGCTTCGCTTGTTGGAAAAAACTATCTAGAGATATTTTCCGATGAACACTTTGGATTTTCTATCCAAAAAAATCTGGAATTTGGGCTATCCCCTACTTTGCAATATCTTACCTTTGAAGGAAAAGAAATCGAAGTATTTGCCCTTTCTCCCAAAGAGCTTCCGAAAAGCAGAGAAGGGATTCTTTTCTTTTTACGAGACACCACACAACTAAAAGAGCTCCAAAGAACTTCAAGTCATACGGAACGATTGAAAGCTCTTGGAGAAATGGCAGCAACCATCGCTCATGAAGTTCGAAACCCTTTAGGTGGAATCCGTGGATATGCTTCTCTTTTATATCGAGATTTAGAAAACTCAAAACACTTACAAGATATGGCCTCTCAAATTATCGAAGGGACAAAACTCTTAGAAAGAACAGTAAATCATGTTTTACAGTATGCAAGACCCGTGAATTTACAAATCAGTTCTGTCAATTTAGCCTCTTTTCTTCGAGAGATTACTTCCTTTATCAAAATGGACCCCTCTTTTCCGGATAATGTTTCTCTGGAACTACACATCTCTCAAGATCCTTTATTCGCGCCACTGGATAAGGATCTTTTCCGCTCTGCCCTATTAAATCTATTAGTAAATGCTTTTCAAGCTATCGAAAACGAAGGAAAAATTATTGTATCTCTTTTGAAAAACAACAACTCGGGTATTCTTACTATTTCAGATACAGGAAAAGGAATCTCGGAGAGTGATGTACAACATCTATTTTCTCCCTTTTTCACCACCAAGCAAAAAGGGACGGGATTAGGACTTGCAGAAGCTCACAAAATTATTCAAGCCCATTTAGGAACTATTGATGTTCGATCCCGCATCAATGTGGGAACCACATTTACTATTACTTTACCCTTAAGAAGATGAGGATATTATGAAAAGAATTCTTCTGGCAGATGATGAGCATCTAACGAGAAACTTCTTGAAAGAGACTTTAACTCGAAAAAATTTTGAAGTCATCACAGCTGAAAATGGTCAAGAAGCTATCGATCTTTTGCATATGCATCCTTTTGATTTTGTTCTTACCGACATGCAAATGCCAAAAAAAACAGGTATGGATGTCCTTCATGCCGCAAAAAGCATTGATCCTTCTATTATCGTTATCATCATGACGGCATTTGGGAGTATAGAAAACGCGGTAGAAGCCATGCATGAAGGGGCTTTTAATTACCTTATCAAACCGTTTCCTCCGGAATCAATCGAAACGTTGATGAAAAAAGCCGAAGAGCATTTACATCTCATCAAGGAGAACCGCTATCTTCGAGAATCGATCCGCTCTCCTATTATTGGAGAATCGGCGCAAATGAAAAAGATACTCCAAGACATTGAAAAAATTGCGCAAAGCTCGGTAAGTGTTTTTATTTCCGGAGAATCGGGAACCGGAAAAGAGGTCATAGCCGGGGCCATACACTTTTTATCTAAAAGAGCAGATAAACCATTTATTAAAGTGAATTGTGCAGCCATACCGGAATCTTTAATTGAATCGGAATTTTTTGGTCATGAAAAAGGGGCTTTTACCGGGGCTAATCTTAAAAAAGAAGGGCGATTTGAAATGGCCCACTTAGGAACTCTTCTTTTAGATGAGGTGACAGAAATTCCTCCGGGATTGCAACCAAAATTACTTCGAGCGATTCAAGAATTGGAATTTGAAAGGGTAGGTGGAACAAAACCTGTTCGAGTAGATGTTCGATTTATCTCCACATCTAATCGGATGATGCAAGAAGCGATAGAAAAAAACTACTTTCGAGAGGATTTATACTATCGTTTAAATGTGATGCCGATACACATACCCCCTCTTAGAGAAAGGAAAGAAGACATCGTGCCGATTGCGGAGTATTTTTTGGATCGATTTTGTCGAGAAAACCACAAGCCTTTAAAAGTGTTAACGGAAGGAAGTAAAAAGAAACTTTTGGACTATCCGTGGCCTGGAAATGTAAGAGAACTTGCAAATATAATGGAAAGAACAGTAGTGATGGATTTTGAGAGATTAATTCGTGAAGAGCATCTTTGTATTGATGTGGGGAAAAGGAAAGAAAATATATGTGAAATGGGTCTTTCGTTAGAAGAGATGGAAAAGCTCTGTATTTTGGCGACTTTACAAAAAGAGCATTATAACAGGAAGGAAGCAGCAAAAATTTTAGGGATTAATGTAAAAACGTTACAGTCTAAGATTCAGAGGTATGAAAAAGAAAAAGCGATCCAAGAAACTTTTTCTTTTATCAAAAACGAGACTTAATAGTTGAATCTTATGCCTTACTATGCTAAAATCAGAATTACTTTTACCCCTAATTAGGGTAAGGGTCGATTTATACTTAGCATGAGCCTTTAGGCCAATTGATCGTTTTTGGTTAGTTGTTGCATAAGCAAAACGTATGCAAAAAAAAATTTTAGGAGATTTATTATGAAACTTTACGTAGGCAATTTGCCTCCTTCCTTTTCGGAGCAAGAATTAAAAGATTTATTCGCAGCATTAGAAGTTAACGTTATTAGCGCGAAACTCATTACAGATCGTGAAACCGGTAGATTCAAAGGTTTCGGATTTGTTGAACTCAGCTCCACTGACGAAGGCCAAAAAGCGATCACAGCTTTAAATGGAAAAGTAATCGGTAGCGGCTCAATTGTTGTTAACGAAGCACGTCCACAAGCACCAAGACCAGACAGAAGATCTTTCTCTTCTGATAGCAGAAGACCAGGCGGAAGCTCTGGATCCTCTTCTTTTGGTGGCGGAAACCGAAGACGTTTTTCCTAGTCGAAAGGCTCATATTGTTCTCTTCCTCTTAGGGGGAAGAGAACAATTTTTTTCATATCTTTCATTATTTTCAATTCTCAAAAAATTTAAGTTCTTTTTTAAAAGCAACACATTAATGGCGAATATTATGGGTAATTTTTTACCATATTTGGCTGTTTTATGGGGGGTGTTTTAGCCATATTATGGCTACTTTATGGGGGGTATTTCAACCAAAAATAACAAAGTCAACACTGCAT
>JBAXUO010000169.1:0-3358 GCA_037129625.1 Chlamydiota bacterium | reverse complement strand
GAGCCCAGAGTCGCTTTATGAATAGAATTGAGTTTTTCCTCCATCCATTCTATTTCTAATTTTTTCATAGAAATCATCTCTTGAACGTGAGAAGCAAAAAAGCTCTTTTGCAATTCTAATTCTTCTCTAAATCTCTCTTTTTCTTTCGAAGTATAATTTCTTTCGTCATGCAAGCAAAAAGTAATTTCTGCCGTCCGATGCATAATCCCTTGAATAAATGAATCAGGTACATTCATAGAGATAGTGCTCATATCAAAATTCGGACCTTTACTTTGCTCCACCAGATAAGCTAACTGACGAATTTCAACATTCGCTTGTTCCAATTTCCCATTATATTCATTCTGTAAACCCTTAATCATTTCCAAATTCATTCCATCAAATTCGAAAGGAAGTTTTTGCATACACAATTGATTTTCTTCTAAAAACTTTTCTTTCACAGACAGAAGATGAATGTAATGACGCAAATAACGGGCAAAATCTCCGGTCTTTTTTTGATGATCTTGACTATCCTCAGAAGAACATTGAGAAACCTTTTCCGCCCATGTATGAATTATATTGTCAGGATCATACGAAATATTTTGCACATGAACATTTGAACCCATTTCTAAAGAGTGGAGAATTTTTTCTCCTTCTTGTTTATTTCGTCGAATTTCTTCTAACTGTTTTATTCCATCCTCTTCTTCAATGATTCCTGTAAGGGCAATTTCTTTTTTATCCCAATCTTGAACCGCTTGAGAAAAGTTTTCTCCTCCGACAAATAATGGCTCTTTTTTACCTTTTAATGGATTGGTTTTTTTAGATTGGACAATAAGAGCCATTTCGATCGCATCCCTATCTCCTTTTAGGAAATTTAGTTCCTGTAAAGAACTGTCGCCTTCTAAAGAACCGGCTCCCTTATTCTTTTCTCCTCTTTTTATTCTTTCCATCTCCAAATCAATTAAAAGAATTTGCTCTTCATGCTTTTGATAAAGCTGAGCAAAATTAGCCACTTCATCCTCAAGGCCAAAGTACCCTTTAGTCCCTAAATTTTGACCGATATAGGCCACTTGTTCACCTAAAGTCTCCCCAAATCTATCTTGAAAATCTTTTTTTCTTTTTTCCAGGTAAGTCAATTGCTGCAAGGCTATTCGTTCATTTTCTTTTTTAAGATACTCTTGATAACTTTCCATCACAGAATTTAATATACAGCAAGCCACCTGAGGTTCTCGATCCAAGAGCTGTAGAGTAAAAAAATTGGGACCTGATTTTAATGTGGATATATTTAATCTTTTACCCAATCCATCCGCCGCAGAAACCCAAAAAGCAATGCTCATCGGATAGAGTCGACCGATTCGAATGTTTTTTGGAATTTCCTCTAAAGTAAGTGTGACATCTAAAAAAGAAACCGATTGATGAAGTTTGCCTTGCGCAACGATCTCTTTTTTTTCATTCAAAACTTCAAATTCATCCGGATGTAAAAACCGCAAAAACAAACTTTTTCCTTTATCTCCCTCATAAACTACAGAGGAAAAATGAAAAAACTTTTTTTCTTTAATAGGTTTTCCGAATTCGATTAAAAAGCCTTCCTGTATTCTTCTAAAATTCTTATGTAGATTTGTTTCTTCTTGCACAGAGACTTGAAGACCCAATTTTTGAATGACCGGCTTCAATACTTTCCGGGATTTCATGACTGTAATCGTAGATAAACCAGCAGCGCTAGCCCCTCCTCCCAAAAGCATTTCTTTCACAGAAGAAGCTCTCTCAGAATTACCCGACTCTTTAAAAACAGCTTCGGCAGGATATCGAACATCCTCATTCAAAGCAAAAAAAAGACCGAAACAGCCAAAACCAAGAGCTATTTTCCAAAGAACACTTTTGGCATGCCAAAAAGACCTTTTGATATCTGACAAGCAAAAAAGAATGTTATCTTCCGGATGAAACTCTCTCATTTGACTAAAATCCCTACATTTCTAGCTTGCCCTCTAGCCATATCCAAAGCGGCTACAGTGGGAAGCAGTTGAGAAACAAACCGATTCCACTCGGTAATGGGTTTGGTCGCTACGTACACAATATCCCCGGGCATTAATAAAAGGCTATCATTAGGCAAATGTATCACATGCTCCCAGCTTACGACATAAATTTTAGGGGAAAGGATATTTCCTCGAATGATCTGGATAAACGATTTATCCCCGGTATAAGGAACTCCTCCCGCTGCCGCTAAGGCTTCCCTTAAAGAAATACTTCCATGCGGCAAATTCAATACCATTTCGTGACCCACTTCACCCATCACCATCAAAGAAGAATCCGAAGTCTCCGCTATGTAAATTTTATCCCCACCTCTCATCACTATATTGTATTTCATATCCCCTTCTTTCAAAAGTTTATATATATCGATAGCTAAAAACTTTCCATCTCGAAGTATATAACTTTTAAAAAGATTGGCAGATGCGGGAATACCGGCTTGGCAGCAAATTTCGAACAATCTCTTTTTTCCATCCACAGGAATACTGGTATTCACAACGCCCGCAATATCGACTTTGCGAACCGTACGATTTTGGTAAGAAACAAAAATTTCGACATCCTGTATTTCAGTAAGATATTTTTTTTCAATTTCCTTAGCAGCGTCTCTCAAAGAGAGACCACTTACGCGTACGCCTCCTAGATCTGGTAAAATAATCTTTCCATCGATAACCGAATAACCAATCGTTCCGCCGATAGAAGCTACGGCCTCCGTAAGATCTTGTCTTTTCGGGTGATATAAAGCGATTTGCAGGACATCGCCATCCTGAATGGAATCGGGATATTCTTCTAGAAAGGATGCCGAATACTCTCCGATATCCTGGCCTTCGAGCTGAAGAATAGACATCTTTCCTTGTCGAATTTTATAAGAATCGGTGACAAATTCATCCGCACCATAAATATCTTTCCCCTGATAGGTTGTTCCGCAGCCTAAAAGTCCCAGACAAAATATCATAATAAATTTTTTCATACGTAAGCCAACTCTTTTTTGCTATGTTACTTTTTTTGTAGTTTTTTGTATAATACTACAAGCTATGGAAAAAGATTTTAAGAAAAAGGTTTTAATCACCGGTGCGGCCGGATTTATTGGCTTTCACTCAGCGCTTGCCTTACAAAAAGAGGGGCATTGGGTGATTGGGTACGATAATTTTAGTCCCTACTATGATCTCAATTTAAAAAAAGCTCGAGAAAGGCTCCTACTTGACAAAGGGATTCCGATTCTTTGTGCAGATATTTGTAATACTTCGAAACTACTTGAAATTTTAGAAAAAGAAAAAATTTCTCATGTATTACATTTAGCTGCGCAAGCGGGAGTTAGGCACTCACTGACCCATCCAAAGGAGTATGTTTATTCTAATGT
>JBAXUO010000168.1:0-3360 GCA_037129625.1 Chlamydiota bacterium | reverse complement strand
GGAGGTTGATACTCTAAACGTTTTTTTTGTAAAAGGCTCATCTCTTTCATATTTTTCTCAATTTTTTTTAATACTGCTATTATTGTCAGATACCGGGTTTTTGTCGCAATTTTTTTCTATTTTTCTTATTATTATTTAATGAAAAGGAGTTTTGTATGGGGCAAGTGATCGGGATTCTTCCTGCAAGGTATCAAAGTACCCGGTTTCCGGGGAAGATGCTGTATAAAATTAGGGGAAAATCGTTGATTCAGCACAGTTATGAAAATGCGAAAAAGAGTTCTTTGGATGATGTGATTGTGGCGACAGATGATTTGCGGATTATGGATCATGTGAAAGAGTTTGGTGGCAAGGCTATTATGACTTCTGTTTCTTGTGCAAATGGAACAGAAAGACTCGCTGAAGCCGTTTCGCATCACCTCCATTTACAAAAGGCCGATGTGATAGTGAATATTCAGGGAGATCACCCTTGTATTTCGTCTCAGACGATTGAAGCCGCGGTTAAAGTATTATTAGAAGGCAAAGAGGCTGTTATGTCTACTGCGGCGGCTCTATTTGAGGATCCCACAGAAGCTATTTCTCCTCATGTGGTAAAATGTGTTTTTGATCGTAACCATAATGCATTGTATTTTAGTCGATCACTCATTCCTTATTTAAAAAATCCAACTAAAAATTTGTATTATCATGTGGGAATCTATGCTTATCGACCTGAGTTTTTACTTATATATCCCACTTTACAAAATACCAATTTACAACTTAGCGAAGATTTGGAACAATTGAAGGTGTTGGAGTATGGATATCGGATCAAAGTTGCTATAGTGCAAGAAAAGGTTTTAGGGGTCGATATTCCGGAAGATATTCAAAAGATTGAGAAATTTTTATGTCGATAAAGTTTATTTTTATTACCGGGGGCGTAGTTTCTTCTTTAGGGAAGGGGCTAACAGCAGCGTCGATTGCTTATCTTTTAGAAGAGAGAGGCATTAAAGTTGCGATGTTGAAATTGGATCCTTATTTAAACGTTGATCCCGGGACGATGAGTCCTTTTCAACACGGAGAGGTGTATGTTACCGATGATGGGGCAGAAACCGATCTTGATTTAGGACATTACTATCGATATACCCATTCTCCTTTGTCTCGGGCTTCCAATACAACTTCAGGGCAAATTTATGAAACCGTAATAAAAAAAGAGAGAAAAGGGGAATATTTAGGGAAAACGGTACAGGTGATTCCTCATATTACGGATGAGATTAAAAGAAGAATTCATTTTTGCGCGAAACAAGAAAGTGGGATTCAAGTTGTTTTTATTGAGATTGGCGGCACGGTAGGTGATATTGAATGTTTACCCTTTTTGGAAGCCATTCGACAGTTTCGCAATGAAAATCCTAAAGATTGTTTGAATATTCATTTGACTTATGTTCCTTATTTGAAAGCGGCAGGAGAGATTAAAACAAAACCCACACAGCATTCCGTGCAGGATCTTCGAGAGATTGGAATTATCCCCGATTTGATTTTATGCCGATGTGAAAGAGCTATTTCAGAAGAATTAAAAGAAAAAATTGCTTTATTTTGTAGCGTTCCTAAAGGGGCCGTATTTGATGAAGTAGATGTTGCTAAAACCATTTATGAAGTTCCTTTAGAACTCCATCGTCAAAAAATTGATGAATTGATTTGTGAGAAATTAGATTTGAAATATGGAAAAATCGATTTATCCAAATGGGAAAGCATGGTTAATATGCTCTCGAATCCCAAAGGAAAAGTGGTTGTCGGGATTGTTGGGAAATATTTAGATCACCAAGATGCGTATAAATCAGTTTTTGAGGCCCTGCAACATGGCGCAATTGCTTTTCAAAAAGCGTTAGAAATTCGAAAATTCGAATCGGATAAGCTTACGGATTCAGATGAATGGAAAAAATCTTTTTTGGAATGTGACGGTATTTTGATTCCCGGGGGTTTTGGAGAAAGAGGTTGGGAAGGAAAAGTTCTGGCGGCTCAGTTTTGCCGCGAGAAAAAAATCCCGTTTTTTGGCATATGCTTTGGAATGCAAGTGATGGTTGTCGAATACGCTAGAAATGTACTCGGCTGGAAAGATGCCAATTCTACTGAGATCGATCTTTCTACACCAACACCTGTTATCTCCCTTTTAGCAGAACAAATAAATGTGGAGGATATGGGTGGAACCATGCGCCTGGGCGCCTACACTTGCGTATTGAAAGAAAAGACAAAAGCCTTCAAAGCTTATAAGAAAAAAGTTATTTCAGAAAGACATCGCCATCGTTATGAGGTAAATAACAAGTACAAAGATGCGTTAGAAGAAAAAGGGTTGATCTTTACTGGGATTTTAGAAAATGGGTCTCTTTGTGAAATCGCAGAGGTTCAAAATCATCCTTGGATGGTCGGCGTTCAATTTCATCCTGAGTTTAAGTCTAAGCCTTTGGAGCCTCATGTGCTATTCCATCAATTTGTGGAAGCCATGATTCAGTATCGGTCTTAATTCATGGGTCGAGTGGTCGGAATAGATTTTGGGACAAAAAGGATGGGTCTGGCTGTGTCGGATCCGGAAAAGAAAATCGCTATACCATTTGCAGTCGTCGAAAGAAAGGATTTCCAAAAAAAATGGGTGGAAGAGTTAAAAAGTGCTCTTGCGGTCTATTTGAAGGATATGGAAACGATTGTGATAGGCCTTCCTCTTCTTATGAAAAATGAAGAGGGGGATCGGGCTGCTTTGGTAAAAGCTTTTGCTAAAGAGTTAGAAGAGTTTTTTCACTTACCTGTGGTTCTTTGGGATGAGAGGCTCTCTTCTATGCAAGCCGACCGTGCTCTGAAAGAGCTTTCATTGAATCGAAAAAAAAGGACCGAAAAAGTGGATATGATTGCGGCGACTTTTTTATTACAAAGTTATTTGGATTGCAAATCCTTTTCTAAATAAGCTTTTGCTTGGTCATCTGATAGAATTTTTCTCATATATTTCCACTCCATATCAGCGATTGCAGGTGAAAATCTTTTTACTTTTCCTTCCGGAAATCGATAGTGAAGACCTAAAAATGGGATATGCTTTTCTTGTAAAACTTCTTCTACGTTTTGTAAGTGTTTCATGGAATCATCGATCATGACGATACGCTTCGGTATAAAAGAGATTTCTTGTAGAAAAGAAAGAAGGGCCTTTCCTTTATGAAATCCGGTTGTGAAAAGGATGCCGTCTCTAAAAAGAATATCGTTTGAAAAGAGCATTTTTTTATTGGCAAGGGTTGGCTGGAATGAAATGTGAACGGAGGCGAGTTGTTCTAAGGTAAATAGAGAGAAATCCCAGTTTCTAACGGTAAGTCCAAGGAGAGGACAACCCTTTTTTTGGCTTTCATGAACTAC
>JBAXUO010000167.1:0-3371 GCA_037129625.1 Chlamydiota bacterium | reverse complement strand
TTCTTCTTTAGTGTATTAATAGGTGGTTTGATTAGAAATGGACATCACAAGCCAAACAGCACCAGAAGCTGCTCCTAAAGCAAGATTGTACATACATCCCAGAGATGAAATAATCGGAAGTGCTAAACAAGAAATAGCGCGGCAGACATATTTGAAAATTTTAGTCGTCGTGATGTCGGGTTCGGCCGGGAAAATGCCTCCATTTCTTTTGCAAAAATGGATAAAGGCTCCCGTTCCTGATATGGGCTGTCCATAAGGAATGTTAGAGTTTGGAATTTGCTGGGGATGAACCTCCTCAGTAAGAATCCTTTTAGGAGTCTCTAGTATAGTTTCAAAGATACTGGGCACTGGTGCAGGAGTTGCTGGGGCTCTGACTCGTGGCATAAATTCCTCATGGGTTAATTGGTAAAAAATCAGCAGTAGTTTACAGAATACCTTCTTTTTTTTCAATTAAAAACTTTAAAAAATTTATATATAGCCGGCCTATAAGAAGAGTTTTGACTTTTTAAGAGATTCACCGTATTTTTTTAGTAAAAACATTTTATTTTGCATATGAAAATTTTTTTACCCTTTCTTTTATGTGCTCCTCTCTTATGGGGAAGTGTGACTCAGCCTTTAACCCTTGAGGCTGGGGCCGGTTATACCTACGATCGAATGAATGAAAAAGCTTTGACCAATACCGGGGACGAAACTCTTGTCTATGAAGAAAAATATACCAACCACGTTACCCAAACCATACTCACCCTTCGAACCATACAAAGAGATTTTTTTGCATTAGCCACTGCCGGTTATGGATATTTGGGACATAAAGATATGGAACAAAGATGGGGAACTCAAAATCTTTTGTTCTCCCCAGATACTCGCTATACAACACAAGGCCATAATTGGCAGACTCTGGGTTTAATCGGTTATGCAGTTAATGTTATTCCTGAACATTTTCATAAATTTATTATTACTCCGGTAGGGGGATTCGGGGGTTTTTGGAAAAATATCTCCAGGCATTCCCCTCATCCCAATCCCGATTCTTCCAATAACTCGACTCTTTATCCAGGTCAGTTAGAAAAAAGAACCAAAGATGTGTGGTATGGCCCCACTTTAGGTATCATTTTTGAAGGGGATCCCTGGCATGGAGCCTGGGTGCGTGTGGGGTATTCATTTTATGGTTTTAAAATCCATCATAAAACCTTTGCAAGGATAGAAGAAAAACGATATACCGACGGGTCTTTGACTCTAGATCATATCATTACTCTAAAAGAAAAGCTGGGGACCGGAAAGGGGTCTGGTCACTTTGGTCAAATCCAATTCATATATGAGCTTTCTAAACATTGGCAAGTAGCTGTTCTATCGGAAATCCATTACTTTTATTCGGATAAAAAACGTCATATGCATAAAACACAATGGACTGAAACCATATTTCCCTCCGAGAGTGTGTCGGAAATAAAAGGGAAGGATAAATTTCATGCCAGATGGTATACTCTTTCTTTCTTAGGTGAAATTGCGTATCGGTTTTAAGGAGGATATGTGGCAACAGATTGGATAATGGGTAAAAGATGTTTAGAAGAAGTGGTAAAAAATTTTCCCGAAAGGCTTATTCGGGTCTATACGATTCCATCCAAGGAAGAGGATCCTCTGATTCAGACCATTCGGCAAAAAAAAGTTCCCATTGTTCTGGTTTCTAAAGACAAATTGTTTTCTATGGTTCATTCGGAATCCCATCAAGCTTTTGTTGCTGAGGTGACAAGAAGAAAATATATATCTCTTTCTGAATTTTTAGAACAGACAGCGGCAAAGGAAAACAGTTTTCTCCTTTTGTTGGATAGTATTACCGATCCTCAGAATATGGGGGCCATTCTCCGTTTGGCGGAATGTTTTCAGGTGGATGGGGTAATGTGGTCTAAAAATCGTGGTTCGGATATTACACCAACAGTAGCTAAAGTAAGTTCCGGCGCTTCCGAACTGCTCGAGCTGATTCAGGTATCTAATTTGGCAGATAGTGTTATTCGGTTGAAGGAAGCGGACTATCAGGTGGTTATTGCAGATGCCAATCCAAAAGCAATATCTCTATCAACCTTTTCTTTTCCTCCTAAGACGGCTTTGATATTAGGATCTGAAGGGGAAGGTCTTCGTAAGAGAATCCATGATCAAGCGGATTATTCTTTATATATTCCGATGCAGGGAAAAATTTCCTCTTTGAATGTATCGCAAGCGGCAGCGATATGCCTATATAGTTGGAGAGAAAAAGCAGGTTTATCATAAGCATTTGACGTGCAAACGCTTATGTATTAATTTTTTTTCGCTTTAATAACTGTCATTTATAACTTACTAACATTATGTGTGTTATTAACTTTTCTTGAGTTAGTTATGTTTTTGATGTTAAAAGTTTAATTAAATCTTATTTTATGTTATAATTATATTATTATTTAATAATAAGATGGTTATATGTCCTTAGCTATACAAACAAGACAACCCTCTTCTATCTTCTCTTCTAGCGAGGCACCCTTTGCAATAACTACCTTTAAAAAAGTCCAAACAGTCGCCCAAAAATCCTTATCCTCTTTGAGCTTATGGGAAGAAAGACTGACTCGCGCCGACACGTGGCTCTCTTCCGTTACCGATATCGCCAATATCGGGAGCACCACTGGCTCTAACCTTGTCATCTTTGGCCTCGTCATGACCCCCATTGTCGGAGCCGTTTTAGGCTTCCTTCAAGCTTTTCTTTGCCTCTCTTGCTTTGGGCTCGAGCTGGCCCTTTGTATAATTCGTTTCCAATTAGGAAAAGAAGATGAAGCTATTTATATTCTCTGTTCTGCTTTGCAAAATTTGGTGTACGGGGTTCTTTGGGCTGCCGTCGCCGCAACAGACCTTTTTGCCCCCGGCGTTAGCATCGTATTAAAAATAGCTCTATTCTACGGAGCCTTCTTAGTTGTTGGCGTGGGTCTTTCTTTTGTACAAAATGGACTGGTTCTCTATAGAGCTAAAAAACTTAATTCAGAAATAAAATCTCTTATTTCTAGCTATGCAAATCTATCAAAAGGGGAACAGAGTCAAATGGTTCTCTTAGAATTACGAAGACAATTTACAAAAGCGGATGGTAAAAAAGACGAAAAAAAGGCCGCTCAATTCGCTTTTGGCTTAAATAGCCAAAAAGCAGCTCTTGGGTTCCGTGCAAAACAAAAAAAAACATCCGCTGATTCTATTACAGATGAACTTTTAGAGCCTTTTACTGACGAAGAAGCTATTCTAAAAGTCAAAGAGATTCTAAAATCCTCGGAACGAAGAATGGCTTTTGGTACATTTGGAGTTGTTTGGAGTCTTTTTTATAAATTCCTCACGAGAAAACAGCGAAATCTTTAGTTTCGCTGATGAATCGT